>NZ_VYKE01000398.1:0-1170 GCF_032424515.1 Pseudomonas sp. JV245A | reverse complement strand
GGTGCTGGTGGAAGCCGGCAGCTTTACCCAGGCGGCCCAGCAGTTGGGGTGCAGCAAGGGCCAGCTCTCCAAACGCATCAGCGCCCTGGAAGCCCGCTACGCCGTGGTACTGCTGCAACGCACCACCCGACGTCTGGACCTGACCGCCGCCGGGGCGGCGCTTCTGCCTCAGGCCCAGGCGCTGGTAGTCCAAGTGGAGCGGGCCCATCAGGCCCTGGCCCGGCTCAAGGACGATATGGCCGGCCCGGTGCGCCTGACGGTTCCGGTGTCCCTGGGAGAGACTTTTTTCGATGGCCTGCTGCTGGAGTTCTCCCGGCACTATCCCCAGGTGCAGATCGAGCTGGACCTGAACAACAGCTACCGCGACCTGACCCGGGAGGGTTTCGATCTGGCCGTGCGCTCGGAGGTGGCCAACGACCAGCGCCTGGTGGCCCGGCCGCTGTTGGCCTGGCATGAAATGACCTGCGCCAGCCCGGCCTACCTGGAGCAATACGGCGAGCCGCGCACGCCTCAGGAGCTGGCCGGGCATCGCTGCCTGCTCAATAGCCATTACAGCGGTCGGGAAGAGTGGTTGTACCACCAGCGCCATGAACTGTTGCGGGTGCGGGTCAGCGGCCCCTTCGCCAGCAACCACTACAACCTCCTGAAGAAGGCTGCCCTGGTGGGCGCGGGGATCGCCCGGCTACCGTCCTATGTGCTGCACAGCGAACTGGCGGACGGCCGCCTGTGCTGGCTGTTGCGGGACTACCAGACCCGCAGCATGCCGATGTACCTGGTGCACTCCTATCAGGGCGGCCTGCCCAAGCGTACCCAGGTGCTGGCCGATTACCTGATGGACTGGTTTCGTCGCAGCGGTGAGGCGCTGGATCGTTTGTAGCTTCCTCCGGCTTTACCGTCGTTTGTGAACTTGATGGGCCTGCGGCCCTTTTCGCAGCCTGCGGCAGCGGCTACAGAGGACGGTGGCGAAAATGCCGGGCCAGCAGGTGGTCGAGGGACAACACGCCCGGGCCGCGGGCCATCAACAGCAGGAAGATCGCCGCCCAGGTGCCGTGGGTCGGGTAGGCGTCCGGGTAGACGAAGAGCTGGATGGTCAGGGTCATCCCCAGCAACGCCAGGGCGGAAAAGCGCGTGGCCAGGCCCAGCAGGATCAGCATCGGGAAAAAATGCTCG
>NZ_VYKE01000397.1:0-1171 GCF_032424515.1 Pseudomonas sp. JV245A | reverse complement strand
TAACGGGTCAGGTCGCCGGTGCGGTACAACCGGCCACCGTCGCTGGAGAACGGGTTGGGTACGAACTTCTCGGCGGTCAGCCCTGGGCGCGCCAGGTAGCCTCGGGTCACCCCGGCACCGGCCAGGTACAGCTCGCCGGCACTGCCCACCGGCACCGGTTGCAGGTCCGGGCTGAGGATGTAGCTCTGGGTATTGCTGATGGCCCGGCCGATATTGGCCTGCCCTCCCGCCTCGCGCCGGGTGTAGGTCGAGTAGGTGGTGTCTTCCGAAGGGCCGTACAGGTCGTAGACATGCACCAGCCCGGGCTGCTGGTAGAGGCTATCCACCAGGGCCTGTTTCAGCGGCTCACCCGCCAGGTTGATGATCCGCACGCTGGGCGGAATCTGCCCGCTGCGGTGCAGCGCGGCAATCGCCGAAGGCACGGTATTGATCAAGCGCACCCGATCACGGTCCACCAGCTCCGGCAGTTCCAGGGCGTTGCGGGCCAGGACGATGGAACCGCCGCTGGACAGGGTGACAAACAGCTCCCACACCGACAGGTCGAAGCAGATCGAGGTGGAAGCCAGCACTCCTTGCAGGTCGTCAGTGCTGTACACCCGGTTCGACCAGTCGATCAGTGCCAGCACGTTGCGATGGGCAATCGCCACGCCCTTGGGCAGGCCGGTGGAACCGGAGGTGTAGATCACATAGGCCAGATTGTCCGGGGTCGCGCGTGGCGCCGGGTCGTCTGTCGGGTACCCATCCAGCCAGCCTGGCCGGGCATCCAGTTGCAGGGTCTGCAAGGACTCCACGGACGGCAGCAGCGACAGCAAGGCGCTTTCGGTCAACAGGATCTGCGCCTGACTGTCGCGCAGCATGTGGGCCAGACGGTCCTGGGGATAATCCGGGTCCAGGGGCACATAGGCGCCACCGGCCTTGAGCACCGCCAGCAGCGCCACGACCATTTCCGGGGTGCGCTGCAAGGCCACGCCCACCCGTACTTCAGGCCCCACGCCCAGCTCGATCAGCTTGTGCGCCAGGCGGTTGGCCCGGGCATTGAGTTCCCGGTAGCTCAGGCGCTGGCCAGCGAACAACAGGGCCTCGGCCTCCGGGGTTTTCAGTGCTTGTGCTTCCACCAACTGCTGCACGCAACCATCGCTGGGGAACTCACCGGTGGCCGGGGTCCACTCGT
>NZ_VYKE01000396.1:0-1200 GCF_032424515.1 Pseudomonas sp. JV245A | reverse complement strand
CTGGGCGCGGCTGCTGCTGGTCACCGGGTGCAGGACTTTCGGCCGTTGCGCCTGTTGCGCCTGCAAGCGCTCGCGGTCCGCCAGCAGATCGCCGCTGCGCCGGGTGTCGGCCAGGGGCTGGCCCAGCTCGCTGTCCACCAGCAAGGGCGGCGGCGTGGTGGAGGTGGTGTTGCTGCAAGCCCCCAGCGCCAGCAGCAGAAAAGGTGCGGCCTTGCGACACTGGCGCACGTAGTTGGAACCTGACCACTTCATGAGGCTTCCTTAGCGCCCTGCGCCTGATCCATGCGAACGGTCCCGGACAGTGTGCCTGCCGAGTCTTGGGCGGCGGCCGCGTCTGCGCGTTGCAGACGAGCCTCCACCACCTGCAGTGAAAACTGCCGGGGAGCCCCCAGCAGCCAGCCGACCACGGCATCCGCCGGGGCCTGCTCAAAGGTCAACCGCCAGCTCTCGGGGCCGGCTTGATCCGCGTGTTGCAACTGGTAGCGGCCCTGGAGCCCGGCCGCATCCAGGGCCTGGCGCAGGGCCTGTTCCAGGCTTTCGCCCGGGGCATTGCGAGGGCCTGCCGCGACCTCGTGCAGCAGCACTTCCAGGGCCTCGGCCTGGGAGCGCAGCTTGGGTGTCTCGGCTTGCCAGTAGTCGATCTTCTTCAGCGGCGACTGGATCAGCAGCAACCACAGCAACAGCCCCAGCAACCCCAGGGCAGTGGCCCCCAGCAAGCGCTTTTCCCGCAGGGCCAGGCCGTTCCAGTGGCCCAGGGCCTGGGCCCGCAGGCGCGACCAGCGCGCCCGATACGGCGCCAGCATGGCCTTATTCATTGTCTTCTCCCGTTGCCTCGGCTGTGCTCTCTTCGGCTGGAGCCTGCCCCGGGGCCAGGCTCCAGCCATTGCCCTGGGCCTGGACGCTGTAGCCGGCCTGGATCAGGGCCCCCTGCCAGGCGCTGTCGGCGGTTTTCGGGGTGTCTGGCAACAATTGGAGCTGCAAGCGCTGCCCGGAAAACTCCAGGCTTTGCACGCTGCCCACCATGAACGGCATGGCCAGCCCCGCCTGGGCCAGCAGGTGGGCGAAGCCCTGGCTCGGGTCCGCCGCAGCGCCGCTCTGGCGCGCCGCCAGTTGCTGGCGAGCCTGTTGCAACGGATTGAGCACCACCGGCAATTCGGGGAATACCTGCTTCACCCGCTGGCTCATCTGCGCCTTGAGCCG
>NZ_VYKE01000395.1:0-1217 GCF_032424515.1 Pseudomonas sp. JV245A | reverse complement strand
TGCGTTCTACCGAAGTCGTGATCATTGGCGCCGGCGCCGCCGGCCTGATGTGCGCCCTGACCGCGGCCGGCCGGGGCCGCCAGGTATTGCTGCTGGACCACGCCAACAAGGCCGGCAAGAAAATCCTGATGTCCGGCGGCGGTCGCTGCAACTTCACCAATATGTACACCGAACCGGCCAACTTCCTGTCGCAGAACCCGCATTTCTGCAAATCGGCCCTGGCGCGCTACACCCAGTGGGACTTCATCGGCCTGGTGGCCAAGCACGGCGTGCCCTACCACGAGAAGAAACTCGGCCAGCTGTTCTGCGATAACAAGTCCAGCGACATCCTCGGCATGCTGCTCGACGAGTGCGATCAGGTCGGCGTGGAGCTGCGCCTGGACACCTCGATCCAGACCATCGAAAAGGTCGAAAGCGGCTACCTGCTCGACACCACCCTCGGCCAGGTTCAGTGCCAATCGCTGGTGATCGCCACCGGCGGGCTGTCGATCCCGACGCTGGGCGCCACCGGCTTCGGTTATCAGGTGGCGAAACAGTTCGGCCATGAACTGCTGCCGACCCGTGCCGGCCTGGTGCCGTTCACCATCACCGACCAGCTCAAGGAACTGTGCAGCGAGCTGTCGGGGACCTCGGTGGATTGCCTGGTGAGCTGCAACGACCAGAGCTTTCGCGAGAACATCCTGTTCACCCACCGCGGCCTCAGCGGCCCGGCGATCCTGCAGATTTCCTCCTACTGGCAGCCCGGCGACAGCGTCGAGATCAACCTGCTGCCAGACCACGACGCCCTGAGCTGGCTGCAACAGCAGCAGGCCGAGCGCCCCAACAGCGAGCTCAAGACCCTCTTGGGGGAGATCTTCACCAAGAAGATGGCCGGCCTGCTGGCCGACCACTGGTTCGTCTCCAAGCCGATGAAGCAGTACACCCCGGCGGAGCTGGCGGACGTGGCGCAGAAACTCGGCAGCTGGCAACTGGTACCGGCGGGCACCGAGGGCTACCGCACCGCCGAAGTGACCCTGGGCGGCGTCGACACCCGGGAAGTTTCGTCCAAGACCATGGAATCGCTGAAGAGCCCGGGGCTGTATTTCATCGGTGAAGTGCTAGACGTCACCGGCCACCTGGGCGGCTTCAACTTCCAGTGGGCCTGGGCCTCGGGCTACGCGGCGGCGCAGTACGTCTGAGCCGCTGCGTCTCCCTGTAGCCGCTGCCGCAGGCTGCGA
>NZ_VYKE01000394.1:0-1222 GCF_032424515.1 Pseudomonas sp. JV245A | reverse complement strand
TTCGCTGGCAAGCCAGCTCCTACAAGGGCGGAGGCGGTGGTGATTACAGGCCCAGTTCGCTCAGGCCCGGGTGATCGTCGGGCCGGCGGCCCAGGGGCCAGTGGAACTTGCGCTCCTGGGCCTTGATCGGCATGTCGTTGATGCAGGCAAAGCGCCGGGCCATCAAACCCTGTTCGTCAAACTCCCAGTTTTCGTTGCCGTAGGAACGGAACCAGTTGCCCGAGTCGTCGTGCCATTCGTAGGCGTAGCGCACGGCAATACGGTTGTCGGTAAAGGCCCACAGTTCCTTGATCAGGCGGTAATCCAGTTCCTTGGCCCATTTGCGGGTCAGGAACGCCTTGGCCTCTTCGCGGTTGTGGGCGAACTCGGCGCGGTTGCGCCATTGGGTATCCAGGGTATAGGCCAGGGATACCCGCTCCGGGTCCCGGGAGTTCCAGCCATCTTCGGCCAGGCGGATCTTTTCAATCGCCGACTCGCGAGTGAAAGGCGGAAGGGGCGGGCGCACTTGAGCGTTAGACGACATGATCTGTCTCCAATGAAAGTTGCTGTTCAAACAAAGAGGCTGCTCTTGTTTAAAACAATCAGAGGTCCAATAACTTTCGCGCCATGCATTGCGCATTATCAGCAGCACTGTGATTGCCCATCACAAGGGCAACGGTAATGGCGCCATCGATCAGGATCAGCAGTTGCGCTGCCAGTTCCTCAGGATGTTGCACGCCATGTTCCTGGCAAAGCTCGGTCACGTAGTCGAGCAGGTTCTGCTTGTGCCGTTTTGCTACTTGGCGCACCGGGTCTTGCGGGTCGCCGGTTTCGCCACTGGTGTTGATAAAGGCGCAGCCGCGAAAACCGGGGGTTGCGAACCAGTCCTTGAGCACGTCGAACAGCGCCAGCAGGCGCAGGGCCGGGGTCGCGGCCTGGTTCACCGTGCTGCAGAACCAGTGCATCCAGCGCTGATCGCGACGCTCCAGGGCGGCCACCACCAGCTCGTCCTTGTTGGTGAAATAGCGGTAGACGCTCTTGCGCGAGACGCCGGCGGTCTTCACCAGAAGATCCATGCCGGTGGCGGCAATGCCGTTCTGGTAGATCAGTTTCTCGGTGACATCGAGGATGATGTCTCGGGTTTCAGAGTGCATGATTTCGTTCATGTGGCGAACAGTAGAACGATCGTTCTCCTTGGTCAATTATATTTTTTGTTTTTCTTCGAAACTGGCCATTACCCTTT
>NZ_VYKE01000393.1:0-1225 GCF_032424515.1 Pseudomonas sp. JV245A | reverse complement strand
CTGATTTCGATCCACACCGCTTCCAGACCAAAGGCCGGGTCCCGAGCGGAGATGCCGTTGAGCGTGCCATAGACCTGCCCCGGGTTGATCGCCAGCTCGCGATCCGGATAGATCTCCGCTTCGGCCAGGATCACCCCCATCAGGGTCAGGCGGTAGGCGCTCGGCGCCAGGTCCAGGTTGTCGCGGATATGCACCGTGGGCATGAGAAAGCCCAGGTCCTGGGAGAGCTTCTTGCGCACCCCCTTGATCCGCGCCAGCAATTGCCCGCCCTGGTTGCGATCCACCAGGGGAATCAGGCGGTAACCGACTTCCAGGCCGATCATGTCGATCGGCGTCACGTCGTCCCAACCCAACTCCTTGGTTTCCAGGGCACGGGCCGGGGAAGGCAGCAGGTCCTGTTGACGCTGGACCTCTTCCAGAGCCTTGACCTTGACCTGGTTCTGCTTTTTCCAGACCAGGTAAGCGGCGCCACCGGCCACGGCCGCCAGGCTGAGGAAGGAGAAGTGCGGCATGCCCGGCACCAGCCCCATCACGGCCATCAGGCCGGCTGCCACCGCCAGCGCCTTGGGCGAAGCGAACATCTGCCGGTTGATCTGCTTGCCCATGTCTTCGGAACCCGAAGCCCGGGTCACCATGATCGCCGCCGCAGTGGACAGCAACAGTGATGGCAATTGCGCCACCAAACCGTCACCGATGGTCAGCAAGGCGTATACCCGGCCCGCATCGCCAAAGCTCATGTTGTGCTGGAAGATACCGACGGCCATGCCGCCGATCAGGTTGATGAACAGGATCAGCAAACCGGCGATGGCGTCACCGCGCACGAATTTGCTGGCACCGTCCATGGAACCGTAGAACTCGGCCTCCTGGGCCACTTCGAGACGGCGCAGCTTGGCCTGGTTCTGGTCGATCAGGCCGGCGTTCAAGTCAGCATCGATGGCCATCTGCTTGCCGGGCATGGCGTCCAGGGTGAAGCGCGCGCTCACCTCGGAAATACGGCCGGCACCCTTGGTCACCACCACGAAGTTGATGATCATGAGGATCGCAAAGACCACGATACCGACCACGTAGTTGCCGCCGATCACCACCTCACCGAAGGCCTGGATCACCTTACCGGCAGCGGCGTGGCCCTCCTGGCCATGGAGCATCACCACCCGGGTCGAGGCCACGTTGAGCGCCAGGCGCAGCAGCGTGGCCACCAGCAGAATGGTGGGGAACACGGCAAAGT
>NZ_VYKE01000392.1:0-1230 GCF_032424515.1 Pseudomonas sp. JV245A | reverse complement strand
AGCAGGCCGTGCATGCCGCTGGCGGCCAGGGCCTGGTGATCACCTTCGAGCACGGCCTGGAACGGCTGGCGGGTCTTCCACTCGGGGTGCTGGGGCGCCAGGCGCTTGATTTCGTCGAAGGCGAACAGCACCTCGAAATAGGCCGGCTGCTCGCTCCACAGGGTGCCGTCGTTGTCGAACACGGCAATGCGCTCGGCGGGTTTCACGTAGTCCGGGCCGCCCTGGGTGGTCACCGCCTGGACGAAGGCGAGAATGCCCTGCTTGCTCGGGCCGTCCTTCCACGAGGGCAAGGGGTCGCTGTTGGCCAGGGCCAGCAGCGGGGCGGCCAGCAACAGCAGCAGGAGGGGCAGGTGGCGCACGCGCCAGGGGGCTGGAAGTGTCATGGGAAATCCTTCTCGTGACGGGGGTTGAGGGGGCGCAGGCCGTGGCCTTGAGGAGGGGCTTGCGGCGTACCTTCGGCGTGCAGCGCCGGCAGCGCCTGGCGCAGTTGCTCCAGGGCCGCGCCGGCGTGGGGCGCCGGGCCATAGCAGGCCTGCAGCAGGGCGCGCAGGCGCGGGCCCAGGCTGGCCAGATCGAGGCGGCCGCTGCTGCGCCGACACCACAGGTACAGGGCACCCAGTTGCGGCGGCTGCTGCTTGAGCTGGCCCGGCACCTGTTCCCAGGCCCAGGCGGCGGAGCGCTCCCAGGCGGCCTGGCGGGCGGCCCGCCAGTGTTGCCAGGCCTGCTGCCCGCGTTGCCACCAGGGGCGGCCCAGGTACAGCGCCACAACGCCCAGCGCCAGCAGCAGGGCCAGGCCGACCAGGTACTGGGAAATGCGCCAGGGGTTTTGCCGGCCCAGGGCCTGGAGATCGTCGCGGATGGAAAACACCGGTTGATAGCGGCTGGCGGCCGTGGCCTCGAAACTCAAGGCCGGCAACTCGCTGACCTGGGCCCGATGCGCCTGGCTGTTCCACCATTTGATCCGCAGCGCCGGCAGTTGGTAGTGCCCGGGGCGCTGGATCCTGTAACTCAGGCGATCGATGCGCTGGCCACCGCTGATATGCCCGCGACCGTCATCCAGGTTGCTGATGCGCGGGGCCACCGGGTAGGCCTCCAGGCCGGCCACGGCGGCCGTTTGCGGCGGCGGCAGGGACAACCCCGGCGGGCCGTCGGCCTGCAGGGTCAGTTCGCGGACCAGGGTGTCGCCCACCGCCGCTGGTGTCGTGGACAAGCGCAGGGTCTGGGTCAGGC
>NZ_VYKE01000391.1:0-1240 GCF_032424515.1 Pseudomonas sp. JV245A | reverse complement strand
TCACGGGCGCCTTCGCTGGCAAGCCAGCTCCTACAAGGAGGGCGGTTTTGCGCGGAGGTTAGCGCTCGATCGCCAGGGCCACGCCCTGGCCGCCGCCGATGCACAGGGTCGCCAGGCCCTTTTTGGCATCACGCTTGATCATTTCATGCAGCAGGGTCACCAGCACCCGGCAGCCCGATGCACCAATCGGGTGGCCGATGGCGATCGCACCGCCGTTGACGTTGACCTTGCTGGCGTCCCATTCCAGTTCCTTGGCCACCGACAGCGACTGCGCGGCGAAGGCTTCGTTGGCTTCGATCAGGTCCAGCTGGTCCAGGGTCCAGCCGGCCTTGTCCAGGCAGCGGCGAGTGGCCGAGACCGGGCCGATGCCCATGATCGCCGGGTCGACGCCGGCGTTGGCGTAGGCGGCAATTTTTGCCAGCACCGGCAGGCCCAGGGCCCGGGCCTTGCTGGCGCTCATCAGCATCACCGCGGCAGCGCCGTCGTTCAGCGCCGAGGCGTTGCCGGCGGTGACGCTGCCGTCTTTCTTGAACGCGGGCTTGAGTTTGGCCAGGGCTTCGGCGGTGGTGCCGGGGCGTGGCTGCTCGTCGGTGGCGAAGGTCAGGGGGTCGCCCTTGCGCTGGGGAATCTGGATCGGGGTGATCTCGTCGACAAAGCGCCCGGCCTCGATGGCTGCTGCGGCTTTGTGTTGGGAAGCGGCGGCGAAGGCGTCCTGGGCTTCACGGCTGATGCCGTATTTCTCCACCAGGTTCTCGGCGGTGATGCCCATGTGGTAGTCGTTGAAGGCATCCCACAGGCCGTCGCTGATCATGGAGTCGATCATCTGGCTGTGGCCCATGCGCAGGCCGGTGCGGGCGCCGGGCAGCACGTAGTTGGACAGGCTCATGTTTTCCTGGCCGCCGGCGATGATCACCTCGGCATCGCCGCAGCGGATGGCCTGGGCGCCCAGGTGCAGGGCCTTGAGGCCGGAGCCGCAGACCTTGTTCAGGGTCATGGCGGGCACGGCGTGGGGCAGGCCGGCCTTGATCGCGGCCTGGCGTGCGGGGTTCTGCCCGGCGCCGGCGGTGAGCACCTGGCCCATGAGCACTTCGTCGACCTGGGCCGGGTCGATGCCGGTCTGGGCCAGCAATTGGCGGATGACCGCGGCGCCCAGGTCAACGGCGGGAATGTTCGCCAGGGAGCCCTGGAAACTGCCCACGGCGGTGCGGGTGGCGGCAACGATTACGACGTCTTGCATGAT
>NZ_VYKE01000390.1:0-1243 GCF_032424515.1 Pseudomonas sp. JV245A | reverse complement strand
TGCGCCAGCGGCTACAGGACCCCGGCAGAACCATGCCTGGCAATGTCCCGCCAACCCCCATCCTCCTGACAGAAACTGTCAGGAGGCTCTGGTAATCTGCGCCGGTGTCTTTTCCGGAGTGCACCTGCGTGTCGCGAGCCAGTCGTTTACTCACCCTGCTGCAGATGCTGCGGGGCAAAAGCCGTCCGGTGACCGCCGCGACCCTGGCCTCGGAGCTGGAGGTTTCCGAGCGCACCCTGTACCGCGATATCGCCGAGCTGACCGCCCTGGGCGCGCCGATCTACGGTGAGGCGGGGATAGGCTACGTGCTGCGCAGCGGGCTGTTCCTGCCGCCGTTGATGCTCAATGCCGATGAGACCGAGGCCGTGGTGCTGGGCCTGCGCTACGTCGATCAGCGCGGCGACGAGGAACTGAGCAAGGCCGCCGCCGATGCCATGGCCAAGATCGCCGCGGTGCTGGCCCCCGCGGCCCAGGACGCACTGCGCAATCCGACCCTGTTGCCCGGCCCGGCGGGCTACGGCTTCCCCGACAACCCGGTGTCGCTCAATGTGTTCCGCCAGGCGATCCGCCTTCAGGCCAAGCTGCTGATCGACTATGCCGACGTCAACCAGAATCCCAGCCAGCGCCGGGTCTGGCCCCTGGCCCTGGGCTTTCTCAACGAGGCCCGGGTGATCGTGGCCTGGTGTGAGTTGCGCGAGGATTACCGGACCTTCCGCACCGACCGCATTGCCGCCGCCCAGGAACAGGGCGAGCGGTATCCGGGGCGGCGCAGCGACTGGCTGCGAGCCTGGCGCAAACGCATGCACAGCGATGAGCAGGGCCGTTTCACTGCTGACAGGAAATGACACGCGGGGGCTTTAGCATGGCCCGCTCATTCAACAGCAAGGAGCTTTTGTCATGTCGGCCACAGACCCTTCCCTGGCCCCGGCCATCGCCGCTTATGTCACGGCCATCAACAGCGGCGACAGCGCAGTGGTGGCGTCGATCTTCGCCGACCGCGCCCAGGTCTTCGATGAACGCGAGCACTGCGTGGGGCCCCAGCAGATCGCCCGCTGGATGGGCAAAGGCGCGTGCCGCCTGGAAATCCTCGGAGTCCAGCAGCGCACCGGCAAAGTGCTGCTCGACAGCCGGGTGTGCGGTGACTTCCCCGGCAGCCCCCAGGCCCTGCGCCATACCTTCCGCCTGGACGCCCAGGGGCGGATCGAACGCCTGGATATTTCCCGCTGATGTAGCCGCTGGCGCA
>NZ_VYKE01000389.1:0-1256 GCF_032424515.1 Pseudomonas sp. JV245A | reverse complement strand
TTGTCGACCCGGGGCATGATCGCGCGGTAGTCACCCCGGGCGAACCTCAAGGCACTGATGAAGTAGCCCACCCCGCACAGGTCCGCCAGCAGGCGCAGGGCCAGCTTGCCCCGGGGCAAGGGGTAATCCCCCAGGCCGAAGACCGCCACCACCGGGTCGTCATGCTCCATCGGATGCAGGTGATGCTTGAGGTGGCCGGCGCGGTAGGTGCAGAGGGACAGGAACAGCGGGCCGGCGGCCAGCCACTGGCCCAGCCGATCATTGGCTTTCTGCCCGCGCAGCAGCAGGCCGTGGGCGCTCTCGTGCATCAGCACCGCCAGCGCCAACTGGCTGCGGGCGATCAGCAGCGCGGCCAGCAGATAGATGACGGGGTGCGGCCAGAGCGCAGCGCAGGCGAATGCGGCGGCGATCAGCCCCCAGTCGGCCAGCAGCGCCAGGCCACCGATCCAGGGCTTGAGCAGGAACAGCCCGGCGTCAGGGGCAAAGGCACGCAGGGCCCGATTCTCTCCGGCACGGGGTTCAGGCTGGGACACGGGCAGGGTTTCCTTGTCGTTGGGTGGCCAGGGCACAGGCCAGGGCCAGGAACAGGCCGCCCGCCACATCGATCAGCGTGTGCTGCTTGAGGGTCAGGGTCGAGAGGCAGATCAGCAGGCCGATGACAGCGCTCAGCTCTTTGCAAGGGCGGCGCCAGAGCGCGCGACAGGCCAGGCAGGTCACGGCCACATGCAGGCTGGGAAAACCGTTGCAGGCCAGGTCCAGCTGCCACATCCGGCCCAGCCGCTGTTGCAGGAAGCCATTGTCGAGGGCGGCGATATCCGGCCTCGGCACATATTCGGGGAACAGCCAGAAGCACAGCAGCCCAACGGCGAAGGCCATGCCGGTGGCGTTGCGCAGGGCCCTGAAGCCCTCCTGGCTGGCATAGGCCGCCGCCAGCAGCACAAAGGGAAAGAACAGCACATAGACGAACCAGGACTGGGCGATAAAGGGGATCTGCTCATCCAATGGCGTGACCCAGTTGTAGCGCGGCGTCACCAGGCGCTGCAGACCCATGAACGCGCCCAGCCCCAACAGCAGGGCGAACACCGCAGCCAGGGCCTGCCGAAGGTTGGCGGCGGCTATCAGGCGCTGCAAGGTGCCGGTCATGGCTGCTGGCCCGGTGCGGGCATGCAGCGGTGAAGACTCAAGGCCGCGCCCTCACAAGCCGAGCAAGCGGCTGGCCCAGGCATCGATCCGTGCCTGGGCCCGCTGGTTGCCCG
>NZ_VYKE01000039.1:0-44946 GCF_032424515.1 Pseudomonas sp. JV245A | reverse complement strand
CAGGCCCAGGCCTTCGGCCCAGCCCGGGGCGTCGCCGGCCAGGTGGCGGGTGGCGTTGAGCAGCGGCAGCACCGCCAGCACATCGCGCTGGGCCGGGCTGAGGTTCTGCACGTCCTGGCGCACCGGGCCGACGCGCTGGTCGACCTGGGCAATGTAGGCCTGGTTGGCCCTGTAGCTGATGATCCACAAGGTGCTGACCACCAGCACCAGGGCTACGGTGCCAGCCAGGGCGCCACGGGCGATCCATTTGCGCCGGCGCTCGACCTTGGGGTTGACCCCCACCAGCCCGCGCTCGGCAAAGGCCACGGCACTGAACAGCTTCTCGATGAAGTAGCTGCGCCCGGTGCCGGTCTGCCGCGCCAGGTGCTGGCGGTCCAGGTTCATGCTCTGGGCCATGGCGCCGATCAGGCGGTCGATCGGGCTGCCTTCCTGGGTGCCGCTGGTGAAGTACACCCCGCGCAGCAGTACCCGCTCTTCGAAGGCATTGGGCTTGAACACCCCTTCCAGGAAGCTCTGCAAGGATTCCTTGAGCGCTGCGAACTGCTGCGGGAAGCCGTAGATCAGGTCGCGCCGCGCCGGGTCGCGTTCCTGCTGCAGGCGTTCCACCAGGCGCTCGTTGAGCCGCTGCTCCAGGGCCGCCAGTTCCGCCGGCAGGTGGGCCAGGGGGCTGTCACCGCTCTTGCCGTCGTCCAGGGCGAAGGTCATGCCCCAGACCTGGGCCCGCTCTTCCTTGCTCAGGGAGTCGAAGAACTCCATGAAACCCGGCACCAGATCGAGCTTGGTGAGCATCAGGTAGATCGGGAAGCGCACTCCCAGCTGGGTGTACAGCTCCTGGATCCGCAGGCGGATCGCTGCGGCGTGGGCAGCGCGCTCCGCTTCGCTGCCGAGCAGCAGGTCGGAGAGGCTGATGGCAACGAAGGCGCCATCGATCGGCCGCCGCGAGCGCTGGGTTTTCAGCAGGTCGAGAAAGCCCAGCCAGGCTGCCTTGTCCACCGTGGCATGGCTGTCCTGAGTGGTGTAGCGGCCGGCGGTATCGAGCAGCACGGCCTGGTCGGTGAACCACCAGTCGCAGTTGCGGGTGCCGCCCACGCCGCGTACGGCACCGGCGCCCAACTGGGCGGCCAGGGGGAAATGCAGGCCGGAATTGACCAGTGCGGTGGTCTTGCCGGAACCCGGCGGACCGATGATCACGTACCACGGCAGCTCGTAGAGATTGCGTCGCTCGTCACCGCCGAGCTTGGCCTTCTTCAGCAGCGCCAGGGCTTCGTCCATGCGCTGGCGCAGGGCGGCCAGTTCCTCGGCAGTGGCCACGCTGTCCGGGTCCGGCGGGGTGTCGGCGGCCAGGCTCTGCAAGACCTTGGCCGCATTCCGACGGGCCTGGATGATGCAAAACACCCGGTAGCCGATCCATAGCGCGAAGATGAAAATGATCAGCGCCCAACGCCGGCCTTCCGGTACCAGGAACTCCAGCAACGGGCCAATGAACCAGATGATCAGGCTCAGGGCGATCAGCCCCAGCAGCGGGATCACCCAGCGAATCACAAAACTGAAAAACGCCTTCACTCGACCCCCTCCGCCAATACGCTGATTTCTACCCGACGATTACGTGCCCGCCCTTCGGCGGTGGCATTGGTTGCCAGTGGCTCGGTGTCGCTGCGGCCTTCGGCGCTGAAGCGCTCCGGCTGGCCAGTCTTCGCCGCGAGGATCTGCAACACCGATTCGGCGCGCGCCTGGGACAGCTTCCAGTTGGACGGGAAGCGCAAGGTGGCGATCGGTCGGTTGTCGCTGTGGCCGGTGATCCGCACCTGGCCCTTGACCTTGCGCACGGCGTCGGCGATGCGCAGCATCAGCGGCTGGTAGTCGTCGAGGATGCTGGCGCTGGCCGAGGCGAACAGCTCGTCGCCACGGATGGTCACCACCGAACGGTCGACGGCATCTTCCACCGCCACCCGCCCGGCCTTGATGTCCTCGGCGAGGAAGCCCGCCAGGCGCGGACGCTCGACAATCTTCGGCTGGATCACCGGGCGGTCCAGGGTCTGCACCGGGATCTCGCCCAGGGCATGGATGTTCTTGAACACCGGCTCGGCGTCCGCCGCCAGTTTCAGGCGCAGGCCGAACAGCAGCGCCAGGAGCAAGGCCACGCCGATGGCGATGCCGACCCAGGGCGGCATGAACTGGGCCAGCCGGTCACGGGCCACGGTGACCCCGCGCCAGTGTGGCGACAGCTCGCGCTCGTGCTCGCCACGGGCGCTGCGGATGGTGGCCGCGGTGCGCTCGCGCAGGGCCTCGAGCTGGCTGCGACCATCGATCATCACCCGGTAGCGGCCTTCGAAACCCAGGCACATGCACAGGTACAACAGCTCCAGCAGGTACAGGCGCTCGCGCGGGCTTTGCAGGCAGTGCTCCAGCAGCTGGAAGACCTTCTCGCCGCCCCAGGCCTCGTTGTGCACGGTGATCAGCAGGCTCTGCTTGCCCCAGTCGCTGGTGCTGCCCCAGGGCGTGCTCAGCACGGCTTCATCCAGGGCAGTACAGAGCGCATAGCGCGCCAGCAGCACGTCGTTGCGCGGCACGCCGGCCGCTTCCGCGCGCTCCTCGAACTGGCGCAGGTAGGCCAGCAGTTGCGCCCGCAGGCTGGCCGGCGCCGGGTGCGCCAGGGTGCTGCGCAGCCTTGTGAGCAAGGCCAGCAGTGGGCCCGCGGCGCTTTCCAGGGGGTTCAGGCCACGGGCCTGGCCGGCCGGCAGCGGCGCCGCCGGCATGGCCAGCGACGGCGCGGGCGCAGCAGCTGGGCGCCCGGGCTCGGGAGCACGGCCACCGGGGCGCGGCATGAATTGGGTACGGTCGTTGGGCGGGGACGGCTGCCCTGGCGAATCGTCGAAAGGATGCATCGCGACTTATCCTCGAATGGCCCAGAAGGCCAGGTTCAAGCCCGGGAATTCTCCCGCGACGTGGAACGCGAAGCCGCCGGAGTGAACCAGTTGTTTCCAGTGCTCGCTGCCACGGTCCAGCTCGTAGTAGGTCGAGCCTGCGTGGTACGGCAGTTGCCGCGGCGCCACCGGCAGCGGCAGCAGGCCGATGCCCGGCAGCTGCAGGTTGACCAGGTCGCGGATGTGCTCCACCGAACCCACCTTGCTCTGCTGGGCGAAGCGCCCGCGCAGGGTTTCGCCCGGCACGTCGGCACGCACCACCAGGATGAAGCTGGCGTTCTCCAGCAGGGTGCGGTCGGCCAGCATCGCCACGTGTACGCCGTAGGCTTTCTCGACGATGGGGATCGGCGTTGCCTTGCTGTCGATCAGCATCGACAGCGCTTCACGCAGGGCCTGCATCACCGGGGCGAAACTCATGGCCAGCTCATCGTGCTGGTACTGCGGGTATTGCTCAGGGCGCCGGGCGCTGTGGGTGAAGGTCGAGAACTCGCCGGCCAGGCTCACCAGCTCGCTGAACAGGCGCTCGGGGTGCAGCGGGCTGATCTGGCTCAGGTGGTTGACCAGGGGCTGGGCGCGGTTCACCAGTTGCAGGAGCATGAAGTCGGCGATTTCCGAAGCGCCCCCCGCGCCCGATGCCACCACGCGCCCGGCCAGGGCTTCGCCGCGCTGGTGCAGCAGGCCCAGCAGCTCGCTGCGAAAGGCGCTCAACGGCTTGGACGCGGCCACGTCCAGCACCGGCGGAATGTAGCTGTCGTCCAGCACCAGAGCACGGTCGGCGCGTTTCTCCTTGACCCGCACCACGCCAATGGCGGCGTAGTCGCTGAGGCCGTCCTGGGCGGTGAGCAGGCGCAGGGCCCGAGAGCCCACGGCCACCGGCGCGCGGTTCTCGAACGGTGCGTTGTCGTCACGCACCTCGCGCACCTGGCTCAGGTAGCGGGCACCGCCCAGCTCTTCGCCTTCGTCCACGGTGTCCCGGGCGCCGGCGCGCTTGAGGGGCAGCGCCAGGTACACCAGGCCGTCACGCAGGTTGTCGTCGATGCACAGCGGGCTGGGCGCCAGGTCGTCATGGGGAATGTTGAACGGCGTGCCGTCGGGCAGCAGGCCACGGGCGCTGACGATGGCCAGCTTGCCCTGGGCCAGCAGGCCCTGATCGATACGCAGCTCGGAGAACCCCCAGGCTCCCGTCGACAGCGGGCGGCTGCGGGCGTCGATGAGGTTTTCCAGGTAACGGTCATGCTGCTGGAAGTGCTGGGTTCCAATGAACATGCCTTCCGACCAGACCACGCGATTGTTCCAGGACATGGTTGCTCCGATTGCCTATTGGGCAGGGCTGGATGGGGATGCCACGAGCTCGGCGCTGACCGCGCGGACGTCGAGGACGATCTGATATTGGTTGCTCAGGCGCTGCGCGGTGTTGACCCCGACCCGCCACAGGGCCTGGTCCACTTCGCGATAGCCCACCAGCAGGCCGACCTGACGGGTGGCCGGGTCCAGGGTGCGCTTGAGGGTGAACTGGTCGCCGGGCTTGACCAGCACTTCATCCTGGTCGATCAGGTCCGGGCCGAGGGTAGCCGGCGCCCGCTCCGCCAGGGCGAAGTAGTCGGCGCGCATGAAGGTGGCCGGATTCTTCAGCTCGAAGATCCGTACCCGCACCGGCGTGCTCTGGCCATCAGGCCCGGGGTTGAGCCCGCTGACCGCCTGGAAATGCAGCTCCACAGTCGTGGCGCCGGGCGCTTCCTTGGCCGGTTCGCCGGGAGGTGGTGTGTCCTTGGCACAGGCCGCCAGTACCAGCATGGCAACCAATGTCAGCAATCGTTGAATCATCCTGCGTCCTCAATGACGTATCAGCTGTCCGTGTATCCGTGTTTTTCGGGTGTTCCAGGCGCGCTCAGGAACGGCGCAGCCGGTGGGTGTGTTCTTCATAGGCGCGGCTGAACTCACGACCGAAGAGGTCCTGGAAATCGTCCTGGGCCTCTTGGGAAATCTGTTTGTAGAGTGCAGTGAACTGCTGCCAGTTCTGCGCCTGGCGCGAGCCGCTGAACAGGTTGCCCAGGCCGCCGGGGCGAGCCATGCGAGCTTCCAGTTCAGTGGGCTCGAAGCGCCCCAGCAGGTGCTTGATGGCCGCTTCCACACCGGCCATGACCGCCAGCTGGTGCGCCCGCAGGTCATCGAAACTGTCCTGCACGGCCTGATCCGGAGCCATGAATGCCTGGTTGCTGTGGCGCAGCAGCAGGAGCATGGCCTCGTCCACATTGGGGGCGAACTTCAGCGGGTTGTTTTCCACCGGGCGGATCATCGTCTGCTGCATGCGGAACTCGCCCTTGAGGCTGCTGCGGGCACGCAACACATCGATCAGGCCCTCGACCATCAACCGGTAGCTGCGACCCAGGCTTTCCATCTGGGCCTGGGCCTGCTGCGGCTCGATACGCAGTTGATCGAGCCCGGCCCCGCGCAGGAAGGCCTGGAGCAGATCCCCCTGGGGGGCGACCGGGGCCGGCGCGGGCGTGACAACAGGAGCCAGCTCCACTTCGGAAACCACCGGTGCCACGGGCGCCTGGGCGATCGGCTGCGGCTGCGGCTGCGGCTGCGCGGGTTCTGCCGCGAACGAGGCCTGGTGGGCAATCGGCGCGGCAGCAACCACCGGCGGGGCAACCACCGGCGGCGCACTGGGCACTGGCGCAGGGCTTGCGGGCGTCGAGCCGAACAGGTCCCAGTCCTCCGGAATCATCGCCCCGCCCTGGGGCGCCGATGGCTCAGGTGGTGCCACGGGCTGGGGCACCGCGGTGGGGGTCGGCGGGCGAAAATCGTGCTGCTCGGCCGGCACGTGGTCCGGCTGGGTGGCCGGCGGGGTCGCGCTGGGGGCGAGAAAGTCGAACAGATCGGGAAAGGTGTCCTGGGCCGAGGCACCCTGGAAGTGCGCCACCGGGGCCATGGAAATCGGTTCGATGGGGGTCGGCGAAGCCGCCTGACGCCCCATCAGCGCCTCGAAACTATTGGAGCTGTCCCCGGAAAAGGGTTCAGCCCCCGGGCGGTTCAGACTGAAATCGATGCGCGCACTGATTTCATAATCGCCAATGCGAATAACCTCGCCATCTTCCAGAGGCTCGCTGCTACCCCGGCGCATACGAATACCGGCACGGACTAACTCCACACCATTAGTACTGTTATCGGTCAAATAATAACGGCCATCCTTGTATTGGATGACACAGTGCCGCGCGGAAACTAAGCGTTCGGGATCAGGAAGTACCCAGTCATTATCGGAACTGCGGCCAATTGCCATCATTCCCTGGTCCATTAGTTTTTCAGGGCATTGACCAGGGGTAATCTTGTGATAACTAGTGATAGTCAAACACAGCGACATCGCGCCTCCTTGCTGTACTTCCGCGTGCGAACCGGCGAAGGGAAAAAAGTTCCGTGAAAAAATGAAAAGTCCGCAAAAAATCCTTTAAACAGCGCCGTTCACAGCATGATCGCTTAACTTAAACTACACGCATGACAAAAGCTTTTCGTACCGCCCCGATCTGACTCGCCGGTCAAGGAGCTATAAGGCGACATAACACTGTCATGCGGGGCGAATAGCTTACCTTGACAAGGCACAACTACTACACCAAAAATGCACAACTTCTTGAACACGGATGATGGCTCACTAGTATCAACGAGTCCATATAAACCAAGAAATGTGCGCGAGTTCACAAACAAACTAGTGCATTAATTGCCTGACTGTCCTGCAGGCTGATAGGGAGATCAAACCAGGTGGATGTACCGATGTTGCTCGCCGCGGTTTCAGCAACTTCGCCTTGTGGCGAAGACCTGGAATATGACGCGGATTTCTTGCACTTGGAGCGGGCCGCACAGGGCCAGCCCGAGCGCAGCATGGGCGACTCGATCCTGCCGGCCGAGCCGCCGGACTGGCGCAGCATCCAGCAACAGAGCCTGGACCTGCTGGCGCGCAGCAAAGACCTGCGCATCACCCACTTCCTCCTGCAGAGCACCCTGGCCCTCGAAGGCCTGCCGGGCCTGGCCACCAGCCTCGAACTGATCGACGGCCTGCTCCGGGATTACTGGGCGGACCTGCATCCGCACCTGGACGCCGACGACGACAACGACCCCACGGTGCGTATCAACGCCCTGGCCGGCCTGGCGTCCGACACCACCATCGGCCTGCTCCGCGAAGCCATCCTGACCCGTTCCCGGACCTTCGGCCCGGTGAGCCTGCGAGCCGCGCTGAACGCCGCCGGCCTGCAGCACTTTTCCGGCGAGAGCCTGGGCTCCGACCACCTGGCCGGCGCCCTGCAAGACAGCGACCCCGAGCACCTGGATGCGATTCGCAGCGCCTTGAACGCAGCCCGCTCGGCGGCCGAAAGCATCGAGAAACAGGTCAGCGAACAAGTAGGCTCGGCCAGCGGTGTAGACCTCACGGCCCTCAAGCAACCCCTGCGCCTGGCGCTGCAGGTGCTGGGCCAGCACGCCCCGCAAGGCGCGCAGAACGCGGTCGAGGAACACGCCGATGGGCCGTCCACCGAAGAGCCCGGTGCGCCCGCAGCGCCAGCCCCGGTACGGATTTCCGGCGAGATCAGCAGCCGCGAAGACGTGCTGCGCAGCCTTGACCGGCTGCTGGCCTACTACAGCCGCCACGAGCCTTCGAGCCCGTTGCCGGTGCTGCTCAACCGGGCCAAGAACCTGGTCAACGCCGACTTCGCGGCCATCGTGCGCAATCTGATTCCCGACGGCATGTCCCAATTTGAAAACCTGCGCGGCCCTGAATCCGACTAACCCCGGAACAACCGAGCAGTATCGTCAGCGGCAACCACCGACCGACGCCAACACCGTCGCAGCAGCGACCAGGAGCACAACGTGGCGAAGCAAAGTTCTCAAAAGTTCATCGCGCGCAACCGCGCGCCCCGGGTGCAGATCGAGTACGACGTCGAACTCTACGGCGCCGAGAAAAAGGTCCAGCTGCCCTTCGTCATGGGCGTGATGGCCGACCTCGCCGGCAAGCCCGTGGAGCCCCTGGCGGCCGTGGCCGATCGCAAGTTCCTGGAAATCGACGTCGATAACTTCGACTCGCGCCTCAAGGCCATGCAGCCTCGGGTGGCCTTCCACGTGCCCAACGAACTGACCGGCGAAGGCAACCTGAGCCTGGACATCACCTTCGAGAGCATGGACGACTTCAGCCCGGCGGCCGTGGCGCGCAAGGTCGATTCGTTGAACCAGTTGCTGGAAGCCCGCACCCAGCTGGCCAACCTGCTGACCTACATGGACGGCAAGACCGGCGCCGAAGAAATCATCATGAAAGCCATCAAGGATCCGGCGTTGCTCCAGGCCCTGGCCAGTGCGCCAAAGCCTGCTGACTCCGAGCCGAACGCGTAAATCAGGACCAACGATCATGACCGAATTGATGCGTGACAATCAGGCGCAACCCGGCGCCACCGAGCAGGCCAGCGAATTCGCATCGCTGCTGCTGCAGGAATTCAAGCCCAAGACCGAGCGTGCTCGCGAAGCCGTGGAAACCGCGGTGCGGACCCTGGCCGAACAGGCCCTGGCGCAGACCGACCTGGTGTCCAACGACGCCATCAAGTCGATCGAGTCGATCATCGCCGCCATCGACGCCAAGCTCACCGCCCAGGTCAACCAGGTGATCCATCACCCGGAATTCCAGAAGCTGGAAAGCGCCTGGCGCGGCCTGCACTACCTGGTGAACAACACCGAGACCGACGAGCAGCTCAAGATCCGCGTGCTCAACATCTCCAAGCCGGAGCTGCACAAGACCCTGAAGAAATTCAAGGGCACGGCCTGGGACCAGAGCCCGCTCTTCAAGAAGATGTACGAAGAGGAATACGGCCAGTTCGGCGGCGAGCCCTACGGCTGCCTGGTGGGCGACTACTACTTCGACCAGTCGCCACCGGATGTCGAGCTGCTGGGCGAGCTGTCCAAGGTTTGCGCCGCCATGCACTCGCCGTTCATCGCCGCGGCTTCGCCGACCGTGATGGGCATGGGCTCGTGGCAGGAACTGTCGAACCCGCGCGACCTGACCAAGATCTTCACCACCCCGGAATACGCCGGCTGGCGCTCGCTGCGTGAATCGGAAGACTCGCGCTACATCGGCCTGACCATGCCGCGCTTCCTGGCGCGCCTGCCATACGGCGCCAAGACCGACCCGGTGGAAGCTTTCGCCTTCGAGGAAAACACCGACGGCGCCGACAGCTCCAAGTACACCTGGGCCAACGCCGCCTACGCCATGGCCGTGAACATCAACCGTTCGTTCAAGCATTTCGGCTGGTGCTCGCGGATCCGCGGCGTGGAGTCCGGTGGCGAGGTGGAAAACCTCCCGGCCCACACCTTCCCCACCGACGACGGTGGCGTGGACATGAAGTGCCCGACCGAGATCGCCATCTCCGACCGTCGTGAAGCGGAACTGGCGAAGAACGGCTTCATGCCCCTGCTGCACAAGAAGAACACCGACTTCGCCGCCTTCATCGGCGCCCAGTCGCTGCAGAAGCCGGCCGAATACGACGACCCGGACGCCACCGCCAACGCCAACCTGGCCGCGCGCCTGCCGTACCTGTTCGCCACTTGCCGCTTCGCTCACTACTTGAAGTGCATCGTGCGCGACAAGATCGGCTCCTTCAAAGAGAAGGACGAGATGCAGCGCTGGCTGCAGGACTGGATCCTCAACTACGTCGACGGTGACCCGGCGCACTCCACCGAAACCACCAAGGCCCAGCACCCACTGGCCGCGGCAGAGGTGGTGGTCGAGGAAGTCGAAGGCAACCCCGGCTACTACAACTCGAAGTTCTTCCTGCGCCCGCACTACCAGCTCGAAGGGCTGACCGTGTCGTTGCGCCTGGTATCCAAACTGCCGTCCGCCAAGGGCGCCTAACCCATAACCGACTCAAACCTGCGGCCGCAGCCACAGGCCGCGCGAGGTCCCCAGGGCCTCGCGCAGCGGCGACAGAAGCTGAATCAACATCGTGGCAAGTGCCACACAGGGAGAAAACATGGCTGTTGATATTTTCATCAAGATCGGTGACATCAAGGGCGAGTCCATGGACAAAGCCCACAAGGACGAAATCGACGTGTTGAACTGGAGCTGGGGCATGTCCCAGTCCGGCAACATGCACGTTGGCGGTGGCGGCGGCGCGGGCAAGGTGAACATCCAGGACCTGTCGCTGACCAAGTACGTGGACAAGGCATCGCCGAACCTGATGATGCATTGCTCCAGCGGCAAGCACATCGACAAGGTGCGCCTGACCGTGCGCAAGGCCGGCGGCGAAAGCCAGGTCGAGTACATGATCATCGACCTGGAAGAAGTGCTGATCACTTCCCTGAGCACCGGCGGTTCGGGCAGCGATGACCGCCTGACCGAAAACATCACCCTGAACTTCGCTCAGGTGATGGTCGAGTACCAGCCGCAGAAAGCCGACGGCACCAAGGACGGCGGCCCGATCAAGTACGGCTGGAACATCCGCTCCAACACCAAGCGCTGATCCGCTTCGGTCGCCGCCCCGTGGCGGCGACCGGCCCGGCCCTCGCGTTGCGCCTGGCGCAACGCGGGGACGGTTGGCCAGGACCGCGTCCTCGTGAGTCTTTGGTTATGCCCCTTTTCGTGACGTCATGCCTGCGCAATCCGATCCTGGAGCGAACCCCTTGGTAACCGACATCGCCGCCCGCGATCGCTTGCAACCCTCCCTGCTGGATCGTCTGACCGACGATGAACCCGGCAACCTGAAAGAAAGCCCGGACAAACGCGTGCTGTCCCTGAGCCAGCTCAAGGCCTCGGTACTGCGCGACCTGGCCTGGCTGCTCAACACCACTTCCCTGCTGGAAGCCGACGCCACCCTGCACACCCCCGCCGGTACTTCGGTGGTCAACTACGGCCTGCCGGCCCTGGCCGGGTACAGCGCTTCGAGCATCGATATCCCGGCCCTGGAGGCGCTGATCCACCAGGCCATCGCCACCTTTGAGCCGCGCATCCTGCGCAGCACCCTGCGGGTACGCGCACGCACCGCGCCCGGGGAAATGAACCACAACGCCCTGAGCTTCGAGATCGAAGGCGACCTCTGGGCCCAGCCGATGCCCCTGCGCCTGCTGCTGCAAACCGACATGGACCTGGAATCGGGCCACGTACGAGTGGTGCACGCCGACTCCCGGAGGCGCTCATGAACCCGCGCCTGCTGGAGCTGTACAACCAGGAACTGCACCACGTGCGCGAAAGCGCCGCGGAGTTCGCCAAGGAATTCCCGAAGATCGCCAGCCGCCTGACCCTGTCGGGCATGGACTGCGCCGACCCCTATGTCGAGCGCCTGCTGGAGGGCTTCGCCTACCTGACTGCCCGGGTGCAGCTCAAGCTCGACGCCGAGTACCCGACCTTCACCCACAACCTGCTGGAGATCGCCTACCCGCACTACCTGGCACCGACCCCATCGATGACCGTGGTGCAGTTGCAGGCCGATCCCGACGAAGGTTCCCTGAGCAGCGGCTTCACCCTGGAGCGCGACACCAGCCTGCGCGCCGCCCTGGGCCGCGATACCCAGACCTGCTGCGAATACCGCACCGCGCACTCGGTGACCCTGTGGCCACTGCAAGTGGCCCAGGCCGAATACTTCGGCAACCCGTCGGCAGTGCTCGGGCGCCTGGCCGCCAGCGAGCCCAGGGCCAAGGCCGGGCTGCGCCTGACCCTGCGCACCGGCGCCGAACTGCCGTTCAACAGCCTGGCCCTGGACGAGTTGCCGCTGTACCTGAACGGCAATGACGAACAGCCGTTCCGCCTCTACGAACAACTGCTGGGCAACGTCTGCGCGGTGTTCGCCCGGGCCCCGGGCGGCGACTGGGTCGAGCGCCTGCCCCCGGACGCCCTGCGCTCGCGCGGTTTCGACGACCGCGACGCGGCGCTGCCGGTGGTGCCCCAGGCCTTCCAGGGCTACCGCCTGCTGCAGGAATACTTCGCCCTGTCCAACCGCTTTCTGTTCGTCGAATTCGCCCAGCTGGGGCGCGCGGTCCAGCGCTGCGCCGGCCAGGAGCTGGAGCTGATCGTGCTCTTCGAGCGCTTCGACCAGAGCCTGGAAGGCAGCGTCGGCACCGCTCAGTTCGTGCCCTTCTGCACCCCGGCGATCAACCTGTTTCCCAAGCGCCTGGACCGTATCCACCTGTCCGACCGGGTCAACGAGCACCATGTGATCGCCGACCGCACCCGACCGATGGATTTCGAGGTCCACTCGCTGACCGCCATCAGCGGCCACGGCACCGGCCCGGAACAGCCGTTCCTGCCGTTCTACGCCGTGCGCGATCCATCCCGCTACGGCCGCGACCAGTCCTACTACATCGTCCGGCGCGAGCCGCGGGTGCTGTCCAGCGACCAGCGTCGCAACGGCCCGCGCTCCACCTACATCGGCAGCGAATCCTTCGTCAGCCTGGTGGACAGCCAGCAGGCGCCCTATCGCCACGACCTGCGCCAGCTCGGGGTCAGCGCGCTGTGCACCAACCGCGACCTGCCACTGTTCATGAACACCGGCAACGGCAAGACCGACTTCACCCTGGCCGACAGCGCCCCGGTACAGGCCATCCGCTGCCTGGCGGGCCCGAGCCGGCCGCGCCCCAGCCATGCCCACGACGGCAAGGCCTGGCGCCTGATCAGCCAGCTGTCGCTGAACTACCTGTCCCTGAGCGAACAGGGCCAGGGCGCGGCGGCCCTGCGCGAACTGCTGCGGCTGTACGGCGACAGCAACGACGCGGCCCTGCAGTTGCAGATCGAGGGCCTGCGGGAAGTCAGCAGCAAGGCGGTGACCCGGCGCCTGCCGATGCCCGGGCCGATCGTCTTCGGCCGGGGCCTGGAGATCACCCTGGAGTTCGATGAAAACGCGTTCCGCGGCACCGGGGTGTTTCTGCTCGGCGCGGTATTCGAGCGCTTCCTGGCACGTTATGTGTCGATCAACAGTTTTACCGAGACGGTGATCCGTACCACCGAACGCGGCGAGATCATGCGATGGAAAGCCAAGCCCGGACGTCGTCCGACTCTTTGAATACGCTGACGGCGATGCACGCCGAGCCCTGGGAGTACGACTTCTTCCAGGCCCTGCGGCGTATCGAATGCCTGTCGCCGCAACTGCCGCGCTTCGGTCACTCCGTGCGCCTGGCGGACGATCCGCTGCGCCTGGGACAGCAGGCCGACTGCAGCTTCGCCCCGGCCACCCTGGCCTCGGTCACCCCCGGCAGCGACGGCGCCGCGACCCGCCTGGAGCAGTTCTTCTTCGGCCTCGGCGGGCCCAACGGGCCGCTGCCGCTGCACATCACCGAATACGTGCGCGAGCGCCAGCGCAACAACGCCGACAGCACCAGCAAGCGCTTTCTCGATGTGTTCCACCACCGCCTGCTGAGCCTGTTCTATCGGGCCTGGGCCGAAGCCCGGCCGACGGTGAGCCACGATCGCCCGGACGACGACTACTGGTCGGCGCGGCTGGCGGCGCTGTCGGGCCGGGGCATGCCCAGCCTGCTCAAGCAGGGTCTGATAGCCGACACCGCCAAGCTGCATTACAGCGGCCACCTGGCGGCCCAGACCCGCTACCCGGACGGCTTGCGGGCGATCATCAGCGAGTATTTCGGCCTGCCGGTGCAGATCGAGGAATATGTCGGCCAGTGGCTGGAGTTGCCCGAACGCAGCCGGGTCGGGGTGCAATCCCATCAACTGGGGGTGGATTTCTGCCTGGGCAGCCACGTCTGGGACCGCCAGCACAAGTTCCGCATCCGCCTCGGCCCGATGAAACTGGACGACTACCTGGGGATGCTGCCCGACGGCCAGCAATTCCAGGAACTGGTGGCCTGGGCCGCCGAATACCTGGGCTTCGAGCTGGACTGGGACCTGAACCTGGTCCTGCTCAAGGACGAAGTGCCCAAGCTGCAACTCAACGGCCGCCAGCGCCTGGGTTTCAACACCTGGCTCGGCCAACCCGGCAGCGATGCCAAGGATCTAATACTGGCCCGGCACTACGCCGACCTGGCCACTACCTCACGTACACCAAGGAGCACAGAGCATGGGTGAAATCAGTCGCGCGGCGCTGTTCGGCAAACTCAACAGCGTTGCCTACAAAGCCATCGAAGCCGCCACGGTCTTCTGCAAATTGCGGGGCAACCCCTATGTGGAACTGGCCCACTGGTTTCACCAGTTGCTGCAACTTACGGACTCGGACCTGCACCGCATCATCCGCCAGTTCAACCTGGAGCCGGCGCGCCTGGCCAAGGACCTGACCGAGGCCCTGGACCGCCTGCCCCGGGGCTCGACCTCGATCACCGACCTGTCGTCCCACGTCGAGGAGGCGGTGGAGCGCGGTTGGGTCTACGGCAGCCTGATGTTCGGCGAAAGCCAGGTGCGCACCGGCTACCTGGTGATCGGCATCCTCAAGACCCCGAGCCTGCGCCATGCATTGCTGGGGCTGTCCCGCGAGTTCGACAAGATCAAGGTCGAGACCCTGTGCGAGCGCTTTGACGAATACATCGGCGACTCGCCGGAAAACGCCCTGAGCGCCAGCGACGGCTTCAGTGCCGGTGCGGTGCCCGGCGAAGCCAGCGGCGCCATGGCCCCCAGCGCCCTGGGCAAGCAGGAAGCCCTCAAGCGCTTCACCGTCGACCTCACCGAACAGGCCCGCAGCGGCAAGCTCGACCCCATCGTCGGCCGTGACGAAGAGATCCGCCAACTGGTGGACATCCTCATGCGCCGCCGGCAGAACAACCCGATCCTCACCGGTGAAGCCGGGGTGGGCAAGACCGCGGTGGTGGAAGGTTTCGCCCTGCGCATCGTCGCCGGCGACGTGCCGCCGGCGCTCAAGGACGTTGAACTGCGCAGCCTCGACGTCGGCCTGCTGCAGGCCGGCGCCAGCATGAAGGGCGAGTTCGAACAGCGCCTGCGCCAGGTCATCGAGGACGTCCAGGCCTCGCCCAAGCCGATCATCCTGTTCATCGACGAAGCCCACACCCTGGTGGGCGCCGGTGGCGCCGCCGGCACCGGCGACGCGGCCAACCTGCTCAAGCCGGCCCTGGCCCGTGGCACCCTGCGCACCGTGGCCGCCACCACCTGGGCCGAGTACAAGAAGCACATCGAGAAAGACCCGGCCCTGACCCGGCGCTTCCAGGTGGTGCAAGTAGCCGAACCTTCGGAAGACAAGGCGCTGCTGATGATGCGCGGCGTGGCCTCGACCATGGAACAGCACCATCAGGTGCAGATCCTCGACGAAGCCCTGGAGGCCTCGGTCAAACTGTCCCATCGCTACATTCCCGCGCGCCAGTTGCCGGACAAATCCGTCAGCCTGCTGGATACCGCTTGCGCCCGCGTCGCCATCAGCCTGCACGCCGTGCCGGCCGAGGTGGACGATAGCCGCCGGCGCATCGAGGCCCTGGAAACCGAGCTGCAGATCATCGCCCGGGAACAGGCGATCGGCGTTGCCATTGGCAACCGCCAGGTCAACAGCGAGAACCTCCTGACTGCCGAGCGCGAGCGCCTGGCCGAGCTGGAAAGTCGCTGGGCACAAGAGAAGACCCTGGTGGACGAACTGCTGGCAACCCGCGCCCAATTGCGGGAAAACGTCGGCCTAGTGGACAGCGACGTCGGCGACGACAGCCACGGCCTGCGGGAAAAACTGGTGGACCTGCAACAGCGCCTCAGCACTCTGCAAGGCGAGACCCCGCTGATCCTGCCGACCGTGGACTACCAGGCCGTGGCCTCGGTGGTCGCCGACTGGACCGGCATTCCAGTGGGGCGCATGGCCCGCAACGAGCTGGAAACCGTGCTCAACCTGGACCAGCACCTGAAGAAACGCATCATCGGCCAGGACCACGCCCTGCAGATGATCGCCAAGCGCATCCAGACCTCCCGCGCCGGCCTCGACAACCCCAACAAGCCGATCGGCGTGTTCATGCTGGCCGGCACTTCCGGGGTGGGCAAGACCGAAACCGCCCTGGCCCTGGCCGAAGCCATGTATGGCGGTGAGCAGAACGTCATCACCATCAACATGAGCGAGTTCCAGGAAGCCCACACCGTGTCCACCCTCAAGGGCGCCCCGCCGGGCTATGTCGGCTACGGCGAAGGTGGCGTGCTCACCGAAGCGGTACGGCGCAAGCCCTACAGCGTGGTGCTGCTGGACGAAGTGGAAAAGGCCCACCCGGACGTGCACGAGATCTTCTTCCAGGTATTCGACAAGGGCGTCATGGAAGACGGCGAAGGCCGCATGATCGACTTCAAGAACACCCTGATCCTGCTCACCACCAACGCCGGCACCGAGCTGATCGCCAACGTCTGCAAGAACCCGCAGGCGGTGCCCGAGCCGGAGGAAATCGCCAAGGCCCTGCGCCAGCCACTGCTGGAGATCTTCCCGCCGGCACTGCTGGGGCGCCTGGTGACCATTCCCTACTACCCGCTGAGCGACGAGATGCTCAAGGCCATCACCCGCCTGCAACTGGGGCGGATCAAGAAGCGCGTGGAAAGCACCCACAAGGTGGATTTCGATTTCGACGACGAGGTCATCGACCTGATCGTCTCGCGCTGCACCGAGACCGAAAGCGGCGGGCGGATGATCGACGCCATCCTGACCAACAGCCTGCTGCCGGACATGAGCCGCGAGTTCCTCAACCGCATGCTCGAAGGCCGCGCCCTGGCCGGGGTGCGCATCAGCCAGCGCGACAACGAACTGCACTACGACTTCAGCGAGCCGGCCTGACCCCACGCCCTGCGCAGGAGCCGGCTTGCCAGCGAAGCGACCGCCACGGTGATGGACCTGGCGCCTTCGCGAGCACGCTCGCTCCTGCAGGGGGCTGACCTGGCACACCACGCATTCAACGAGACTGACGATGTTATTTCAGCAATCCACACGACTGGCACAGGTCAACTGCCCCCTGGGCCCGGACGTCCTGCTGCTCAAGAGCCTGGGCGGCGGCGAGGAGCTGGGGCGGCTGTTCGACTACCAGCTGCAACTGGCCTCCAGTGACGCCAACATCGACCTCAACCAGTTGCTGGGCAAGCCCATGGGCCTCAGCGTACAGCTGGACGGCGGCGGCCAGCGGTACTTCCACGGCATCGTCGCGCGCTGCAGCCAGAACATCGACACCGGCCAGTTCGCCAGCTACGAGGTGACGCTGCGCCCCTGGCTGTGGCTGCTGAGTCGCACCTCCGACTGCCGGATTTTCCAGAACCTGAGCATCCCGCAGATCATCAAGCAGGTGTTCCGCGACCTGGGCTTTTCCGATTTCGAAGACGCCCTGAGCCGCCCCTACCGGGAGTGGGAGTACTGCGTGCAGTACCGCGAGACCAGCTTCGATTTCGTCAGCCGGCTGATGGAACAGGAAGGTATCTACTACTTCTTCCGCCACGAGAAGGACCGCCACGTGGTGGTGCTGGCCGACGCCTATGGCGCTCACAGCAGCGTGCCCGGCTACGCCTCGGTGCCCTACTACCCGCGAGACGAGCAGCAGCGCGAGCGCGACCACATGTTCGACTGGCACCTGGCCCAGGAGGTGCAGCCCGGCTCGCTGGAGCTCAACGACTATGATTTCCAGCGCCCCAGCGCCCGGATCGACGTGCGCTCGGCCATGCCGCGGCCCCACAGCGCCGGCGACTACCCGCTCTACGACTACCCCGGCACCTACGTGCAGAGCAGCGACGGCGAGCACTATGCCCAGACCCGTATCGAGGCCCTGCAAAGCCTGCATGAGCGCATCGAGCTCAGCGGCAACGCCCGGGGGTTGGGGGTGGGCAACCTGTTCAGCCTCACCGGCTTCAGCCGCCAGGACCAGAACCGCGAATACCTGATCGTCAGCATCCGCTACTACCTGGTCCAGGAAAGCCTGGAGAGCGGCGCTGGCGGCGGCTCGGCGCAGTTCGAGAGCCACCTGACCTGCATCGACGCCCAGCAGAGCTTCCGCCCCCTGGCCACCACCCACAAGCCCATGGTCCAGGGCCCGCAGACCGCGCGAGTGGTGGGCCCGGCCGGGGAAGAGATCTGGACCGACCAGTACGGCCGGGTCAAGGTGCACTTCCACTGGGACCGCCACGACCAGTCCAACGAAAACAGCTCGTGCTGGATTCGCGTGTCCCAGGCCTGGGCCGGGAAGAACTGGGGCTCGATGCAGATCCCGCGCATCGGCCAGGAAGTCATCGTCAGCTTCCTGGAAGGCGATCCCGACCGCCCGATCATCACCGGCCGGGTCTACAACGCCGAACAGACCGTGCCCTACGACCTGCCCGCCAACGCCACCCAGAGCGGCATGAAGAGCCGTTCGAGCAAGGGCGGCAGCCCGGCCAACTTCAATGAAATCCGCATGGAAGACAAAAAGGGTGCGGAGCAGCTGTACATCCACGCCGAGCGCAACCAGGACATCGTGGTCGAGGTCAACGAAAGCCATTCGGTGGGCAACAACCGCAACAAGAGCATCGGCCACGACGAGTACGTGACCATCGGCAACAAGCGCACGCGCATCGTCCAGCACGTGGATGAGCTGCGGGTGGGCGAGAAGAAGCTCGACAGCGTCGGCCAGAGCTATGTGATCGAGGTCGGCGAGCGCCTGCGCCTGGTATGCGGGGCCAGCATCCTGGAGCTCAACGCCAGCGGCCAGATCAACCTGTGCGGGGTCAACATCAGCGTGCATGCCTCGGCCGATGCCGAGATCAATACCGGTGGCGTGCTGCACCTGAACAACGGCGGCGGCCCGGGCACCACCACCGAGGGCCAGGGTGTGCAGGGCGCCATCAGCGCCAAGGCCAAAGCCCCCTTTTCCGCCCCCAAAGGCTAATGAACGGACGCCCATGCCATGACCTATCGCCTCAATGAATTGCAGTTCCAGCTGCCTGCCGGCGAACTGCAGGACGCCTCGATCAATATCCTCAAGTTCCCGGCCCTGGGCACTTCGCTGATCGTCAGCCGCAGCCTGCTGGGGGACGGCGAAACCCTGGAGAGCAACCTGGCCAGCCAGCTGCAGCGGCTGGAGCAGCAAGTCCAGGACCTGCGCTGCCAGGCTCCGCAACCGGTGCTGCTGGGCCCGGCCCAGGACATCCAGGGCCTGGAGCTGCGCAGCCAGTTCAACAAGGGCAAAGAACAGGTGTTCCAGTTCCAGCTGGCCCTGGTGCTGCCCGGCACCCGACAGATGCTCGCCATGAGCTACGTCAAGGCACAGAAGCTCGGCGACGCGGAAGCCGCCCATTGGGCGCAGATCAAGAACACCCTGGTGCTGGGCTGAGGCAGGGCCATGTCTGACGCACTGTGGGCCGCCCGCCTGGGTGACGGGCTGGAACACACCTCGATGATGGCCGACATTCTCGGCGGTGTGCTGGAGGTGGCGGCCAACGTTGCCATCGGCGCCCTGGCGACCATGGCAGTAGCCGCGGCGGCAGGCATCACCGTGGCCACCGGCGGCCTCGGCGCCTGTGTGCTGGGGCTGGTGGTGGGCGTCGTCGTCGGTGTGGTCATGAGCAAGACCGGAGCCGACAAGGGCCTGAGCAATTTATGCGAGGGTATCGCCAACGCCCTGTTCCCGCCCTCGATCCAGGCCACCATCGCCAGCGGCTCGAAAAAGGTCCTGACCAACAACAAGCCGGCGGCCCGCGCGGCCGGCATCGCACCGCCGACACAGATCAGCGGCGACGGCGCCGAAGAAGGCGAAGCCACCGACACCCCGTCGGCAACGCCCGAGGAAGGGCCCGGTTTCCTCGACATGGCCAAGGAGTTTTTCTCGCAGATGTGGCGGCCCACCGTGGCCTCCCCGGCGCCAGGCTCCCAGACCAAGGAACTGGACCTGGTGACCTGCACCAAGCACCCGCCGATGCCGGTGCAGTATCTGGCTGAAGGCTCGGAAAAGGTCAGCATCGACGGCCAGCCGGCAGTACGCAGCGGCGACCGCAGCACCTGCGATGCCAAGGTAGTGTCGGCCGGGCCTATCTCCCCGAACGTGACCATCGGCGGTGGCTCGGTGGTGGTGCGCGAGATCCGTAGCGGCAAGACCCCGGGGGTGGGCCTGGCGGTGACCGTGCTGATGATGCTCAAGGGCGGCAAGGGCAAGTTCAAGGCCAACCTGCCGTGCATGCTGATGGCCGGGGTCAATTCGTTTGTTGTCAGCCAGGCTTCGGGGGCCCTGACCCAGGCCATCGCCGGCTCGCCCAATCCGGTGCATGCCGCGACTGGGGCCAAGGTGCTGGGTGGCGAGGATGACCTGGACTTCGTCCTCCCTGGCATGCTGCCGATCGCCTGGCAGCGCTTCTACAACAGTCGCGATGAACGCCAGGACGGCCTGTTCGGGACCGGATGGAGCGTGCACTTCGAAGTCAGCGTGCAGATCGAGACGCATCCCGAAGGAGGCGAACGGCTGCTTTACACCGATGAGCAGGGACGCCAGATCGACATGGGCTCGATTGCTCCGGGTGGCGCCACGTTCAGCCCCGGAACCGGCCTGAGCGTAAGGCGCAATACCGATGGCCGCTTGCTGATCGAAAGCAGCGATGGTGTGTATCGGCTGTTCGAGCCCAGCCCCGGCAACCCGCTGCGACTGCGCCTGAGCCTGCTGGGGGATCGCAACGACAACCGGATCCATCTCGACTACGACCCGAGTGGACGCATCACCCGCCTGCGGGACAGCTTCGACCTGCTCCAGGTGGAGCTGATTCCCAGCAACCAATGGCCAGGACGGCTGGCGCGGATCGAGCGGCTGCACGCCGACCAGCAGCGCGAGGTCCTGGCCAGTTATGACTACGATACCCAGGGCAATCTCGCCCAGGTGCGCGATGCCAGTGGCCAAGTCAGCCGACGCTTTGCCTATGACCCGCAGCAGCGCATGGTGGAGCATCAACTGCCCACCGGCTTGCGTTGTTTTTACGCCTGGGCCCGGGTCGATGAGCGCGAATGGCGCGTGGTCCGGCACTGGACCGACGCCGGTGACGAGTACCATTTCGACTACGACCTGCAAGCCGGTATTACCCGCATCACCGATGGTTTGCAGCGTCAGAGCCTGCGCAAGTGGAACCCTCAGCACCAGATCACCGAATACCAGGACAAGCTTGGCCAGGTCTGGCGGTTCCAGTGGAACGAAGAGCGCCAGTTACTCGGCGCCACGGACCCGCAGGGCGGCCAGTATCAGTACAGCTACGACGAAACCGGCAACCTGTGTAGCCATGTCGATCCCCTGGGCCGCAACGAATCGACCCTGTGGCTTGAGCATTGGTCGCTGCCTCTGACAGAAACCGATGCCGCCGGCAACAGCTGGAGCTACCAGTACGACAAGCGTGGCAATTGCATTGGCGAAACCGACCCACTGGGTAATAGCACCCGCTATCGCTACGACCATCATGGTCGGGTGGTGGAAATCATCGATGCCGGTGGCAAGCGTAAGCAACTGACCTGGAATGACCTGGGCCAGTTGCTCAAATACGTCGACTGCTCGGGCTACCCCACCCGCTTCAGTTATGACCGCCACGGCTATCTTCAGGTGGCGACCGATGCCCTCGGTGAGCGCCAGACCTTCGAGCACGACCCACAGGGGCGTCTGCTGAGCATTCAACTGGCCGACGGCCGCATCGAGCAGTACCAGCGCAACACCGCCGGTCAATTGCTTTGCTACACCGATCCGGCGGGACACAGCAGCCGCTACGAATACGATCGGCGCGGCAAGCTCCAGGTGCGCATCGATGCCCATGGCCGGCGTGTCCACTTCAACTACGACACTTACGGGCGCCTGCAGACGCTGACCAACGAGAACGCCGAGAGCTACCGCTTCACCTGGGACGCCGCCGATCGACTGCTGGAGCAGCGCGACCTCGACGGCAGTGCCCGGCGTTTTGCCTACGACCCGATGGATAACGCCGTCAGGATGGAGTTCACCCCGGCGCCCCAGGACGGCAATTCAGCCTCGCCCCCCAGCCCCTCTATCGTCCACCTGTTCGAGCGGGATGCGGTGGGGCGCATGGTCGCCAAGGTCACCGACGATGGCCGCAGCGAGTACCTCTACGACCCGCTGAATCAACTGCTCGGCGCCACCTTTACCGACCGGCATGGCCAGAGCCGCGCATTGGGCTTTACCTACGATGCCCTGGGCCAGCTTCTGACGGAGCAAAGCGCGGCGGGTGAGTTGCGCCACCATTACGACGAACTGGGCAACTTGACCCAGACCCAACTGGCCGATGGGCGCTGGATCAACCGGCTGTATTACGGCAGCGGTCATCTGCATCAGATCAACCTCGACGGCCAGCTCATCAGCGACTTCGAGCGTGATCGCCTACACCGCGAAGTCCTGCGCACCCAGGGGCGGATCAGCACCCACAGCGAATATGACCGCACCGGCCGCTTGCGCTCGCGTATGCGGCGCCCCACGGGCCAGCAGCCACGGTTGTCGGCCTCCCGGGAACGGCAGTTCGCCTACGATCCCGCCAATCAGCTGGTGGGGCGCCTCGATCGCCTACCCCAGGGCGAGCACCGGCAGTTGCTGCACTACGATGCCACTGGCCGGATCATGGCCAGCCAGGACAGCCCTCAAGGCACCAGCGAAACCTTTGCCTACGATGCCGCGGCCAACCTGCTGGACGGACCGCAAGCCGGGGCCGGGCTGGTGGTCCATAACAAGCTGCTGACCTACCAGGACAAACGCTATCGCTACGACGCCTTTGGCCGGGTGGTGGAAAAGCGCAGCGGCAGCCGACGCATCCAGCACCTGCGCTATGACGCGGAACATCGACTGGTGGAAGTACGTACCCAGGATGGAGCCCGGGAAACCCTGGTGCGCATGGGCTATGACCCACTGGGGCGGCGGACCGAAAAGATCGAACTCGACCTTCAGGGTCAGGTACTGAACGAAACCCGCTTCACCTGGAACGGCTTACGACTGCTGCAGGAGCAGAAAAACGGCCTGAGCAGCCTCTATCTGTATGCCGACGAGGGCTATGAAGTGCTGGCGCGAGTCGATGGTATCGGCGCACAACAAAAGATCCGCTATTACCACAATGACCTCAACGGCCTGCCCGAGCAGTTGACGGAAGCCGATGGGCATGTGCTGTGGCAGGCTCGCTATCAGGTCTGGGGCAACTGTCTCGAAGAACAGCGCGAAGCCCATTTCCTCGAAGAGCAGAACCTGAGATTCCAGGGACAGTACCTGGATCGGGAAACCGGGTTGCACTACAACACCTTGCGTTTCTATGACCCGGATATAGGCCGCTTTACCACACCTGACCCGATTGGACTGGAAGGTGGTTTCAACCTCTATCTCTATGGGCCCAGCACGGCCATCTGGATCGATCCCCTGGGCCTGACCGCCGAGGAACTCGGCAAGAACATGGCCAATGCCGGGCGACCGCTGGCACCGGGACAAACCCCGCACCATGCGATCAAGGAGAATGCGACCAATATCTACGCCAAGAACTCACGCAAGATCCTCGAAGACGCCAAGCTGCACCCGGATATCCCAGAGAACGGTGCAAGACTCTGGGGCACGCACCCCAACCAACTGGCCCAGCCTGGGCACCCAGGCAAGGACGCGGCGAAGGCGGCAGGCAACTATCACGGTGGAACTCATATTCACGGCAAGGAAAACGACAAGCTGCTGTACAAGATCCTAAAATCCGCCAAGCGCAAGAATCTGAACATGAGAAACGTGCTTGCCAACATCACGGGAAGAATGGAAAACGGCTCGTGGAAAAAATCCTTCAACGCCTGCGGGGGGAAATAACCCAATGAATGTCATGCACAACCCGGAGCTTGAAAGCCGGCGCAACACCCTCGGCGAGCTGTTCAAGCGTTATGGACCGCAAATTCACCAGCACTATCAGGCGATCAGGCAAGCCGTGGTCCGCTGGGAGTATTCCCTAGGCCCGACCCTGGAGTTCATCCCCTTTGAACGCTTGATCCCCAGCGTCAGCAAGGAGGGAAAGCCCCTGGCGTCGCTGAGCAAGGCCAACCGTGAGTCGAAGAATCTGCAGGCCTATGGTTTCGATGCCGACGGACAACTGATCCTGAGCATCAGCCGCTTTGACAAGGACGTGACCACCTACGGTGAAAACATCCGCTATCGCCATCTGTTCGATGGCAAGGCCCTGATCGTCAACGCGCACATTTATGAAGCACGACCGGAGGAGTCGCGCCTGATGTCCCTGTGCTGGACCTATAGCGCCGACAACCTGAACTACTACCTGTCCGTCACGCCACCCAGTAACTGGTACGTCCGCGTCGACCAGTTGCAAGCCGGGCGCGTCGCCAGGGCCTCGTCCTTCGCCACCAGTTGGTTCAAGCAGCTCGACTATGACCTCGCCTATGACCCAGATCAGACCCTGTCGACGGTCATGATCGGTGAGCACCTGCATTGGCAGCGCGGCAGCTGACAGGGTTCAAGGCTGGCCGGGAGTCTATTACCAGTAGGAACAGATGATGATCTTGAGCTGGAAGCCCCCGATCCAATCCAACCCGAAGCTGATCCGGCCCTTGCGCCTGGTGGCCGACCAGCAGGAGATCAACCAGCCGTACTACATCGTCAACGCCATTCAAGCCGTCAGCGCCATCGACCACGCGCGTTCCGAAGCGGAGCGCGACGATGACGGCACCCTGCTCTATTTCAACAGGACCTGGTTTCTTGAGAACGCCCCGGGCATGGGCCAGATCACCCGGGAACCGGAGTCCGGGGACTTGTTGATCAGCGCAACGCTGGCCGACCGCTTGATCGACGCGGGCTTCAAGGGTGACAAGGGGCTAGGGCTGTACAGCGCCGAACGGCGTTTCGGGCCTTATCGGAACAATGCCTGAGCCCATGCGGGCAATCCGATCAAATCGCCGAGCCGCGATTCTTGCCCGGCTTGATGATCAGCAACGCGTCCAGCTCGCGCTTTCTGGCGCGGCTGACGAACGCCAGCGCGGCCTGCAGATCCTGTTCGAACAGTTCGAAGGTCGCGCGCTCGATGGCGTAGTACTCCTCGTAGTCGACCACCCCAAGGCTCACCGGAAAGGTCAGGTAGTACTGGCCGGTGGATTCCTCGATGCCCATCGAGAACATCTCCTCGCGACTGACGAACAGATCGTTGAACTTCATGCGGTTCCTAGAGTTCGGCTACCGGGCAATGCGCCTCAGGGCAGGTTGACCGATCAGGCTTTCGAAGGCTGCGGCTTGAGGCTCTGCATGGCCTGTTTCCAGGCCGGCTCATGATGCACCAGGTCGTTGACCGTGGTGGTCAGGGTGGTGATCAGCACGGCCGGCTTACGCTCGATGAAGACCTGGCGCAGCATCAGCTCGCGCCCTTCGCGTTTCCAGCTGTAGTCCAGCAGCACGGCGGCATGGCCCTGCATGTCGAAGTCCCAGCGCTTGATCAGGTTGAAACCTGGCAGTTGCTGCTCGGCAGCATTCAGCTGCGCGGCGACATAATCGGCAAAGGCGGCGTCGCCCTGGCTCGGGTCGCGGCTGATGACGAAGCTGGCTTCCTGGGCACCGCCAACGGCTGGCAGCTTGAAGATATTGATGCTCTGGTCCTGCCAGGCGTCAGGAATATCGAGATCGGCTTCTTGAATGCGGTAGGTGGACAAGAGTTTGGCGTTCCATGCTGAAAGGGTGATTCGGAGAGTGGCAAATATTCAGGCAACGGCCGGCAACAATCAAGGAACCACTCGGCAACTCTGCGCAGCGGCCGTGGCCCCTCAACGCGCTTCCAGGCAGGACGCGTAGGCACGGGCGAAGCCTTGATCGAACTTGAGGGCCTGGGGCTCTTCGGGATCGATGCTGACGTTCCACAGGGCCTGCTGCGGCACGTCGTAGCGGACCCAGCCGATGATCCCGCTGCCGGAGGTTTCGTAGAACAGCTGCAGGCTCAGTTGGTCGCCATCGTCGCGGTCGATCAGCAGCTTGAGGTGCTCCGGGGTGGTGAAGTCGCGGTAGGGAAAATCGCTGCTGCGCACCAGTTCGGTGAGGTAGCCGTAGCAACCCTTGCCCGGGTTCGATTCATCCGCCAGGGCGGGCGGGGCCGCGCAGGCGATCAGCAGGCCCAGGCCTGCCAGGTTCAGGTACCGCATGATTGCCCCTTGAGGGTGAGGGTTTCGACCTGGTCGTTCATCTCGATGCGCGCCAGCACCTGGCGGTCGTGAGACTCCTGGTACTCGCTGAAATTGTTGCGCTTGAGGATGTTCAGGGTGACCCGGATATGAGCGCCGGTGTTCTGGTACTCGCTGCGTTCCGGGCCCTGGGCGGCGCCGGTGAGTTCCACCAGCTGGCCGGCGGTCTTGAGGTAAAGAAAGCGCTGGTCCACTTCCACCAGCAGGCGCGGAGCCCTGGGCGCCACGCTGTAGTCCTCGCGGGCCAGGGAATAGCCGCAGAGCCAGGCGCCGGAACTGTCGTATTTCTGGCTGTGGAACCAGCTGAGGGCCTCGCGATAGCCGATCTGCTCCAGTCGCGAGTCGTTGCCGGCAGCGGCCGATGACAGGCCAAGGCTGAACAGGCAGCCCACGACCAGGGCAACTAAACCGGGGCTTGCCAGGCCGTGCAGCAGGGCGGCCCATGAAAGGGGGCTGTCAGTGGGGCGGGTCATCCTTGGCCTTAGATCAAAAATCGAACGATCGCGCATCCTAGCCACGCCAAAGCGGCTTCGCAAGAACATCTGCGGGCAAACGGCAGGCAAAAAAATAGGCACCCGATGCGCTCGGCGTGCCTATTTCCCCTGCGTGCTCCCGCTGCCGGGAGCCCGCTCAATGCTTATGGGTTGACGCTGTCTTTCAGCGACTTGCCCGGTTTGAATGCCACGGTGTTGCTGGCCTTGATCTTTACCGGCTCGCCGGTCTGCGGGTTCTTGCCGGTGCGGGCGCCACGGTGGCGTTGCAGGAAGGTGCCAAAACCAACCAGGGTGACGCTGTCTTTGCGGTGCAGAGCCCCGGTGATCTCTTCAAGAATGGCGTTGAGCACGCGATTGGCCTGCTCTTTGGTCAGGTCCGCTTTTTCAGCAATGGCTGCGGCGAGTTCTGGTTTACGCATAGTGTGAAGCCTCTTTGACGGTTTTTTGTTGTTATGTCCGTGCTGTTCACGGGAACAGCGCCCAAGGCGCCGCAGGCTCTACGCTGCGGCAGACGGGTGTGAGGATGGCACGCGCTTGAGAGTGGCGCCAGTCTCCCCGCGACCTTTGTGAGGGCAAGAACCGGGTTATTCCGACAGAACGACCGGTATTTAAGCCAGCAACGCAGGAAGTTCCTTGTTCAGGGCCAGTTTTTCCATCACCGCGGCCCCGGTCAGGGCGTAGCCCAGCAACTGGCCTTCGGCGTTGCGGCACAGGACCTTGATGTCGGCCCCCTGCCCTTCTGCAGTCCATACGCCTTCGGCGCCACGGGGCGGCGGCGACACCACCAGGGGGCAGACCGGAGTCTTGACGGTGATCGGCATCGGCCCGTAGCTGACCGCCGTCGGCTTGCCCGCCAGGGTCTGCGCCAGCGCCCGGGCGCAGCTCATCAGCGGCATCACGTACAGCAGGTTGAGACCGTCGACCTCGGCGCAATCGCCCAGGGCATAGATATTGGCGTGGGAGGTTTTCAGCTCGCGGTCCACCACCACTCCGCGATTGACCACCAGCCCGGCGGCAGCCGCCAGGTCGATGCGCGGGCGCAGGCCGATGGCCGAGACCACCAGGTCGCAGGCGATCACCTGGCCATCGGACAGGTGGGCTTCCAGACCGTCGGCGCTGCGCTGCAGGCGGTTGAGCACCGGGCCCAGGTGGAAGCGCGCGCCCAGGCTCTCCAGCCCGGCCTGGACCGCCGCCGCTGCGGCCGGGTGCAGCAGGGTCGGCATCACCTGCTCGCAAGGTGCCACCAGGTCCACGCTGTAGCCGCCGAGGATCAGGTCATTGGCGAACTCGCAGCCGATCAGCCCGGCGCCCAGCAGCAGCACCCGACGCTTGCCGGCCGCGGCGCTGCGAAAGCGCGCGTAGTCTTCCAGGTCATTGATGGGGAAAATCAGTTCGGATGCGTCGCCCTGCACCGGCACCCGCACGGTTTCCGCGCCCCAGGCCAGGATCAGGTCGCGATAGGCCACCGCTTCCTCGCCGATCCACAGACGCTTGTGGCCCGGGTCGATGCCGCTGATGCGGGTGTGGGTGCGGACCTCGGCCTTGAGCTGCTCGGCCATGGCGCCGGGCTCGGCCATGCTCAGGCCGTCGGCGTCCTTGTTCTTGCCGAAGCCGGTGGACAGCATCGGCTTGGAGTAGGAACGGCCATCGTCGGCAGTGATCAACAGCAGCGGCGTCTCGCTGTCGAGCTTGCGAAACTCCCGGGCCAGGTTGTAACCCGCCAGGCCCGTCCCCACGATCACTACCGGTGCGCTCATTCCCTGCTCCTTGTTATTGGTTGTTCAAGCCACAAAAGTCGATCAAGCGATCTCGATCATTTCGAAATCCATCTTGCCCACGCCGCAGTCCGGGCAGAGCCAGTCCGCGGGTACATCTTCCCAACGGGTACCCGGCAAAATACCGTCGTCCGGCCAGCCTTCCGCTTCGTTGTAAATCAGGCCGCAGACCACACATTGCCACTTTTTCATTGATGCATTTCCTCAAGGGTTCAGGCTTCGCCGGTGGGTCGGTCGATGGATCGACTCTAGAAGGCCACGCTGATCAGCGTCCGGCACTGGGGTTTTTTACTGATCACTACCGGCAGATGCAAGCACGTTCGTGCCGCCGGGCGTCCTGGATCAATCAAAACCGGCGATCGCCATGCTAAGCTCGCCGCCTCATTTGCTGCCAATACTGACCCACTGTGCCGCACTCAATGCCCCCCGCCCCGGCCCCCACCTGGCTGGTGCAAAGCCGTTTGTCCCCCTTCCCCGGCACAGCCGTTGCCAACTGGCTGTTCGATGAAGGGTCGCTGACCCGGCGCCTGACCCGGCTGTCCCACAACGCCTTCAGCGTCACCCCGCTGGTGCAAGAGTGGCAAACCCTGCGCAACGACGAATGCGCCGCCCTGGGCCTGCCCGAACAGAGCGAAGGCTGGGTGCGCGAGGTGTACTTGCGCGGGCACGGCCAGGCCTGGGTGTTCGCCCGTAGCGTCGCCGCCCGCAGCGCCCTGCTCGAAGGCGGCCTGAATATCGACGAACTGGGCAGCCGCTCCCTGGGCGAGTTGCTGTTCTGCGACCAGGCCTTTACCCGCCAGCCCATCGAAGTCTGCCGCTACCCCCGGCACTGGCTGCCCGCTGCCGTTGCCGACAACGGCCTGTGGGGCCGTCGCTCACGCTTTGACCGCGGCCCCCTGAGCCTGCTGGTGGCGGAAATCTTCCTGCCCAGCCTGTGGACCGCCATAGACGCCCGACCGGAGGCCTGCTGATGTACCTGAGCCTGCTCAAATCCCTCAATCGCCTGCACCCGCGGGCCTGGGACTTCCTGCAACTGGCGCGCATGGACAAGCCCATCGGCATCTATCTGCTGCTATGGCCAACCCTGGTGGCGCTGTGGATCGCCGCCGAGGGCCAGCCGTCCCTGAGCCATGTGCTGATCTTCACCTTCGGGGTGGTGCTGACCCGCGCCGGCGGCTGCGCCATCAACGACTTCGCCGACCGCAAGGTGGACGGCCAGGTCAAGCGCACCGACCAGCGGCCCCTGGCCACCGGCAAAGTCAGCGCCAAGGAGGCCCTGATACTGTTCGCGGTGCTGATGGGCGCCGCCTTCCTGCTGGTGCTGTGCACCAACGCCACCACGGTCTGGCTGTCGTTCGGCGCCCTGGCCCTGGCCGCCTGCTACCCCTTCATGAAGCGCTACACCTATTACCCGCAGGTGGTACTGGGGGCGGCGTATTCCTGGGGCATCCTGATGACCTTCACCGCGCAGAACGGCGAACTGCCGGCCACCGCGTGGCTGCTGTACATCGCCAACCTGCTGTGGACCGTGGGCTACGACACTTACTACGCCATGACCGACCGTGACGATGACCTGAAAATCGGGGTCAAGTCCACGGCGATCCTGTTCGGCGATGCCGACCGGGTGATCATTCTCACCCTGCAGGGCTTGTCCCTGGGCTGCCTGCTGCTGGCCGGGGCACGGTTCAATCTGGGGGGCTGGTTCCACCTGGGGCTGGCGGTGGCGGCGGCGTGTTTCGCCTGGGAGTTCTGGTACACCCGCGATCGCGACCGGATGAAGTGCTTCAAGGCCTTCCTGCATAACCACTGGGCGGGCCTGGCGATCTTTGTCGGGGTGGTGCTGGACTACGCGTTGCGCTAGACCGTCAAGCAAGGCCCTATGGGCCTTTTCGCAGCTTCACGATGGCTCGGCAGCGGCTACAGAGATCGGTGTAGCCGCTGCCGCAAGCTGCCAATGGCCCGGAGGGCGGCGGGAGGTCAGTCGGATTTCGCGACCTTCCAGGCGCCGTCCATCTTGCCTTCGCCGGTCATGTCACCGGCCTTCTTGTCCATCACGAAGCCGTACAGCGGCTTGCCGTCGTAGGCCCACTGCATCTTGCCGTCGTCACGCTTGATCACCGTCCACTTGCCCATGGCCTTGTCACTGCCCTCGGCCATCAGCGGCGGCCAGTTGGCAGCGCATTTGTCATTGCACATGGACTTGCCGTCGGCATCCTTGGCAAAGGTGTAGAGGGTCATGCCCTTGTGGTCCACCAGCACGCCGTCCTTGCTCATTGCCGGGTCGGCGGCCATGGCGAATGTCGGCAGGGCCAGGACAGCGCCTACCAGCAGGACTTTCAACGATTGCTTGAACAGAGTCATGGAAACCTTCTTTTGTGGTTGTCAGGAATCGGACTCAAAGCTTAGTCCACGAAGCAGCACCCCGCCCCGCGACCTGAAATACTGTCACACGACTGCAATAATTCCGTTATCTAATGCGGCGCAAGACAGTTAAATGACAAGAGGTTCAAGCATGGTTGGCAGAAGCATTCTGATCGTTGACGACGAAGCGCCTATTCGCGAAATGATCGCCGTTGCGTTGGAAATGGCCGGCTATGACTGCATGGAGGCAGAGAACTCTCAGCAGGCCCATGCCATCATCGTCGACCGCAAGCCGGACCTGATCCTGCTGGACTGGATGCTGCCCGGCACTTCCGGCATCGAGCTGGCGCGGCGCCTCAAGCGCGACGAGCTGACCGGGGACATCCCGATCATCATGCTCACCGCCAAGGGTGAAGAGGACAACAAGATCCAGGGCCTGGAAGTCGGCGCCGACGACTACATCACCAAGCCGTTCTCCCCCCGCGAACTGGTGGCCCGCCTAAAGGCCGTGCTGCGCCGTGCCGGCCCTACCGATGGCGAGGCGCCAATCGAAGTCGGCGGCCTGCTGCTGGACCCCATCAGCCACCGGGTGACCATCGACGGCAAGCCCGCGGAAATGGGCCCTACCGAATATCGCCTGCTGCAGTTCTTCATGACCCACCAGGAGCGTGCCTACACCCGTGGCCAGCTGCTGGACCAGGTCTGGGGTGGCAATGTGTACGTCGAGGAACGCACCGTGGACGTGCATATCCGCCGGCTGCGCAAGGCCCTGGGCGATGCCTACGAGAATCTGGTACAAACCGTGCGCGGCACCGGCTATCGTTTTTCCACCAAGGCCTGACGGCAGCGGCAAGCGACAAGCGGCACGCCGATGAGTGACCGCTTCAACACTTGCAGCTTGGAGCTGCGCCACCCTCCACGGACGTGTTTCAAGTGAATCAAAACTGGCATGGCACCCTGATTCGCCACATGTTGCTGTTGATCACCGGCTGCCTGCTGGTGGGCCTGATCAGCGGCTACTACGGCTGGAGCCTGGCCGCTGGCCTGGGCATCTACCTGGCCTGGACCCTCAAGCAGTTGCTGCGCCTGCACGAATGGCTGCGCCTGCATCAACCCGACGAAGCGCCCCCCGACGGTTATGGCCTGTGGGGCGAGGTGTTCGACAGCATCTACCACCTGCAACGCCGCGATCAGCGGGTACGCGGGCGCCTGCAGGCGGTGATCGATCGGGTCCAGGAGTCCACCGCGGCCCTTAAGGACGCGGTGATCATGCTCGACAGCGACGGCAACCTGGAATGGTGGAACCGCGCCGCCGAGACCCTGCTGGGGCTCAAGACGCCCCAGGACAGCGGCCAGCCGGTGACCAACCTAGTGCGCCATCCGCGCTTCAAGGAATACTTCGAGCAGGACAACTACGCCGAGCCGCTGGAAATCCCCTCCCCGGCCAACGACCGGGTACGCATCCAGCTCTATATCACCCGCTACGGCAACAACGAGCACCTGATGCTGGTGCGCGACGTAACCCGCATCCACCAGCTGGAACAGATGCGCAAGGACTTCATCGCCAACGTCTCCCACGAGCTGCGCACACCGCTGACGGTGATCTGCGGCTACCTGGAGACCCTGCTGGACAACGTCGAGGAAGTGAACCCGCGCTGGAGCCGCGCCCTGCAGCAGATGCAGCAGCAAGGCGGACGCATGCAGACCTTGCTCAACGACCTGCTGTTGCTGGCCAAGCTGGAGGCTACGGACTACCCGTCGGACAACCAGCCAGTGCCCATCGACGTGCTGCTGCAATCGATCAAGAGCGACGCCCAGGCGCTGTCCGGGGAACGCAACCAGCGCATCACCCTGGAAGCCGATGCCTCGGTACAACTCAAGGGCAGCGAGGCGGAGCTGCGCAGCGCCTTCTCCAACCTGGTGTTCAACGCAGTGAAATACACCCCGGCCGAAGGCAATATCCGCATTCGCTGGTGGGGCGACGAACAGGGCGCGCACCTGAGCGTGCAGGACTCGGGGATCGGCATCGACAACAAGCACCTGCCGCGCCTCACCGAACGCTTCTACCGGGTGGATTCGAGCCGCAACTCCAACACCGGCGGCACCGGCCTGGGCCTGGCCATCGTCAAGCATGTGCTGCTGCGCCACCGTGCGCGCCTGGAGATCAGCAGCGTGCTGGGCCATGGCAGCACCTTCACCTGCCATTTCGTTCCGGCCCAAGTGAAGAAAAACCGCACCCAGAGCCTGACCGACCAGCGCTGACAGCCACTCGCCCCTAGGCAATTGCCCTGTCAGCCGCTACATTGCGTAACTTGTGCCTGCCTTTCAGGCACCGCATTTCCTTCCTTTTCGAATACACGGAACCCGCAAAACTCCATCATGGACCCTTCCCCTGGTTTTACCCTCGCGTCTCTTTTCGCCGACTTCGGCATGATTCTTTTTGCTCTGATCCTGGTCCTGCTCAACGGCTTCTTCGTTGCGGCGGAGTTCGCCATGGTCAAGCTGCGCTCGACCCGGGTCGAGGCCATTGCCCACAAGAACGGCTGGCGCGGGCAGATCCTGCGCACCGTGCACAGCCAGCTCGACGCCTACCTCTCGGCCTGCCAACTGGGCATCACCCTGGCCTCCCTGGGCCTGGGCTGGGTCGGTGAGCCGGCCTTCGCCCATCTGCTGGAGCCGCTGCTGGGCGCCCTGGGCGTGAGCTCTCCGGAAGTGATCCGCGGCGTGTCGTTCTTCACCGCGTTCTTCATCATTTCCTACCTGCACATCGTGGTCGGCGAGCTGGCGCCCAAATCCTGGGCGATCCGCAAGCCGGAGCTGCTGTCGCTGTGGACGGCGGTGCCGCTGTACCTGTTCTACTGGCTGATGTACCCGGCCATCTACCTGCTCAACGCCAGCGCCAACACCATCTTGCGCATCGCCGGGCAGGGCGAGCCCGGCCCGCACCATGAACACCACTACAGCCGAGAAGAACTCAAACTGATCCTGCACTCCAGCCGCGGCCAGGACCCCAGCGACCAGGGCATGCGCGTACTGGCCTCGGCGGTGGAAATGGGCGAACTGGAAGTGGTGGACTGGGCCAATTCCCGGGAAGACCTGATCAGCGTCGAGTTCAACGCGCCGCTCAAGGAAATCCTCGCCCTGTTCCGCCGCCACAAGTTCAGCCGCTACCCGGTCTACGACAGCGAGCGCAACGAATTCGTCGGCCTGCTGCACATCAAGGACCTGCTGCTGGAACTGGCGGCCCTGGACCACATTCCCGAGTCGTTCAACCTGGCCGAGCTGACCCGCCCGCTGGAGCGCGTATCCCGGCACATGCCGCTGTCGCAGTTGCTGGAGCAGTTCCGCAAGGGCGGCTCGCACTTCGCCCTGGTGGAAGAAGCCGACGGCAAGGTCATTGGCTACCTGACCATGGAAGACGTGCTTGAAGTGCTGGTGGGCGATATCCAGGACGAACACCGCAAGACCGAGCGCGGAATCCTGGCCTACCAGCCGGGCAAGCTGCTGGTGCGCGGTGACACCCCGCTGTTCAAGGTGGAACGCCTGCTGGGCATCGACCTGGACCATATCGAGGCCGAAACCCTCGCCGGCCTGGTGTACGAAACCCTGAAACGGGTGCCGGAAGAGGAAGAAGTACTGGAGGTCGAGGGCCTGCGCATCATCATCAAGAAGATGAAGGGACCGAAGATCATCCTGGCCAAGGTGCTGATGCTGGATTGACGGCCCTTTCGCCGCCAAGCCGGCTCCTACGGGCAGGTTATTGGTTGCCCAGGGCAAAATTCGGCAGATCCCCCAGGGGCTGGTTGAACTGATAGGGAATCGACACCAGCCCCAACCCGGTATTGCGCTGCACCACGAAATGCAGGTGCGGCCCACTGCTGTTGCCGGTGTTGCCCGACAGCCCCAGGGCGCTGCCCACCGCCACTCGCTGGCCCTCCCGCACGCTGACCGAACCCTGCTTGAGGTGCAGGTACACGCCCATGGTGCCGTCGTCGTGCAGCACCCGGACGAAATTGCCCGCCGGGTTATTGCCCCGCCCGTTCTGGGCGTTCTCGGTCTTCACCACCACCCCGCCCCGGGCGGCAATGATCGGCGTCCCCACCGGCATGGCGATATCCATCGCATAGCGGCTCTTGGGGCTGAAATGGCTGTATTGGCCATTGGCGCCCTGGGTCAGGCGAAACGGCCCGCCACGCCAGGGCAGCGGGTAGCGATAGGCCTGGGTGGCGCCTGCCGGATCCCCCAGGGAATAACGGAACCTGGGGGCATAGCTCAGAGGCTGGTCGGCGCGAATCGCCGTGAGCAGCGCCAGGCGCTGCCTGCTGCGGGCCGGCAGCACCTGGCGGATCGGCTGCCCCGGAGCGCCGCTGACATTGTTCAACCCGGCAAAGCTCAATTCCACTTCCACCGGGGCATACAGGTCATTGCGCACATACACCGCATCCACCCCCCTGTGCTTCTGGATATCCAGGCGCACCTGGCGCTCAAGGTGCTCCACCATGCGGTCGCGGAACACGAACTCCTGGGCCCCCGGCGAAGGCCGGTCGCTGTAGGAGACCACGCCATGGGCGTCGATGGACTTGTACACAGTCATCGCCGCCAGCGACGTGGCGGCTAAAGACAATCCACAGAAAAACAGCAGGCGCACAAACATTCGGCAGCTTCTTGGCAGAGGGTGGAATCACGCTAGCAGCCTGATATGGAGCTTGTATGAATCAGGCGGGCGCCAGGGGTTCAATGCCGCCAGCGCCGAAGTGGATGTCCACCCCCAGTTGCGCCGCCTCGCAGAGGTTGACCAGCGCATCGAGGGAGAACTTGTTGATCTTGCCGCTGAGCACATCGTTGAGCCGGGGCTGGGTGATATTGAGGCGCCTGGCCGCCTCCTTCTGCGACACCCCCCAGGCCTGCACGGTCTTGCCCAGTTCCAGCATCAGCTTGGCCCGCAGGCGCATGTTGGCGGCCTCCTGGGGAGTGGCTTCAAGGGCATCCCAGACACTGGCAAAGCGCTGGTTGATCGGTTGGTCAGTCATGGCGTGAACCTGCTTGCTGAAATCTGGCACGAGCCAGCTCGATATCCCGCGCTTCGGTCTTGCGGGTGGTCTTGCGCACCGCGTGCAACACATAAATGGCCGCGGCCCGCCGGACCACATAGAACAACCGAAACGCCCCTGAATCCTCATGGATCCTGATCTCGAAAACGCCCGGGCCAATGGTTTTCACCGACCTGCAATCGTAGGGCTGTTCACCCTGCTGCAGCAGATCCAGCTGGAAACCGGCGGCCCGACGGGCATCTTCAGGGAACGCCCTGAGATCCCGCAGCGCGCTCCCGACAAACACCACATCCTTGTGCCTGGGCATCGAACCTCTCCTGTTAATGACCAGGAACAAGGCTAATCAACACGGCCAGGACCCGCTGCGCCGGGTTGTTTCAAGGCATGGCTGCAAGGGATGAACAACAAAGAGCGCCACTTGAAATCTATATCCAAACAGATATAAATCAAGCGCAAAAAAATTAATCTGACGTACGGCGGAAAGTACCGAGGGGGGCGGAGCACGCCTTGTGGCTTGAGGGTTACGGCCTATGTTGCGAGTTGCTCGCTCGATAGCGGGATGACGCAGCAGCCCACCTCGGCGGCCGGCAAAAGCCCGTAGCGGGAAAGTGTTTTCAGCAGATTTCCGCTGCCTCCCATCACCGTAGGAACCGGCTTGCCGGCGAAGAGGCCTTCAAGCCTTGTGCTGCCCTTGTGGGCGCCTTCGCTGGCAAGCCAGCTCCTACATAGCAAGAGGGTGTTCTCGCGGCTTACGCACCTGCCACCGTAGGAGCCGGCTTGCCGGCGAAGAGGCCATCAAGCCTTGTGCTGCCCTTGCGGGCGCACTCGCTGGCAAGCCAGCTCCTACAGCGAGGCGGCCGGCAAGGATCAGGCGCCGGGAACGAAGTGCTTCTGGGCGGTGCCGCGGGCGATCAGGCGGGAGATGTAGTCGAGCTTCTGGGCATCCTGGTCCACGAAGCGGAAAGTCAGCTGCAGCCACTCGCTGTCCGGCTTGGGTTCAAAGGCCACCACCGCATGCAGGTAGCCATTGAGCCGCGCCACTTCGGCGTTGTCGCCCTGCTCCAGGTCCAGCACCGCGCTCTCCAGCACCTGGGGCAGGCTGTCGGTGCGCTTCACCACCAGCAAGGCTTCCTTGATGCTCAGGGCCTTGATCACACACTGCTGGTTGCCGCTGGACAGCCGCAACTGGCCCTGGCCACGACCACCACCGGCCGCTGCCGCAGGCGCCGGGGCCTTGACCGGAGGGCTGTTGAGCAAACCGCGGGCCGGCGCTGCTGGAGCTGGAGCCGGGGCGGCAGCCGCCGGTTTGGCGAACGGATTGACCGGAGCGGAAGCCGCCCCCACCACCGCCGGCTTGCCGCCAGTCAGGGCGCTCAGGGAGTCGTTGCCAAAGGCCGAGTTCATCTTGGTCGGCGCGCTGTTCATCAAGGTGTCGAGCTTGCCGACCTTGTTCAGCGCCTGCTTGACCTTGGTCAGCAGCTGTTCGTTGGTAAAAGGCTTGCTCACATAACCGGAAACCCCGGCCTGGATCGCCTGCACCACGTTTTCCTTGTCGCCCCGGCTGGTGACCATGATGAACGGCATGGCCTTCAGCGCATCTTGCTCGCGGCACCAGGTCAGCAGCTCAAGGCCGGACATTTCCGGCATTTCCCAGTCGCACAGGACCAGGTCGAAGGCTTCACGGGCGAGCATCGCCTGGGCCTTCTTGCCATTGATCGCGTCTTCGATCTTGATGCCAGGGAAGTAGTTGCGCAGGCACTTCTTCACCAGGTCACGAATGAACGAAGCGTCATCCACCACCAACACACTTACCTTACTCATCGACCACCCCTTTAAAAATCCCGGCAAGCATAACGCTGGCTGATGGCACTTTGCCAAAACTCTTCAGTCACGCCGGGACTTTTCGTTCGCGGGTGCTGCTTTTCAATTTCCAGGAGCACAAACAAAAACGCCCGGCCAAAAGGCCGGGCGCTCTTCTCGGGCACTCTTACTTATCGTCAGTTTCATCCGGAACATTAGCGGATTCGCCACTGGTACCTTCAACTTCCTGCTTCATGCGCTTGAGCCCAAGGTGACGAACATCGGTGCCGCGCACCAGATAAATCACCAGCTCGGAAATGTTGCGCGCGTGGTCGCCGATCCGCTCCAGCGAGCGCAGCACCCAGATAATGCTCAGAACCCGCGAGATAGAGCGTGGGTCTTCCATCATGTAGGTGGCCAGCTCACGCAGCGCGGTCTTGTATTCGCGGTCGATAATCTTGTCGTACTGGGCCACCGAAAGTGCCAGGTCGGCATCGAAGCGGGCAAAGGCGTCCAGGGCATCGCGCACCATGTTGCGCACCTGGTCGCCGATATGCCGCACTTCCACGTAGCCACGCGGGGCCTCGCCCTCTTCGCAGAGCTGGATGGCCCGGCGGGCGATCTTGGTGGCTTCGTCGCCGATGCGCTCCAGGTCGATCACCGACTTGGAGATGCTGATGATCAAACGCAGGTCCGAGGCCGCCGGTTGGCGACGGGCGAGAATGCGCAGGCATTCCTCGTCGATATTGCGTTCCATCTGGTTGATCTGGTCGTCGATCTCGCGCACCTGCTGGGCCAGGCCGGAGTCGGCCTCGATCAGCGCTGTGACCGCGTCATTGACTTGCTTCTCCACCAGCCCGCCCATGGCCAGGAGGTGGCTGCGTACTTCTTCCAGCTCGGCATTGAACTGCTGGGAGATGTGATGGGTTAAGCCTTCCTTCGAAATCATCGTGTTCGCTCCGCGAAAGTTGCAAGCTTCAAGCCGCAAGCTTCAAGCAGTTAAATAGTGATCCGGATGTCGCGCACCGCCTCTGTTGCGCCGCGTGAAACCTGCGGCTGGCAGCTGCTTTCTAGCCATAGCGCCCGGTAATGTAGTCTTCGGTCTGCTTCTTCGCCGGGTTGGTGAACAGCGTGTCGGTATCGCCGAACTCCACCAGTTTGCCCATGTACATGAAGGCGGTGTAGTCGGAAACCCGCGCCGCCTGCTGCATGTTGTGGGTCACGATGACGATGGTGAACTTGGACTTGAGTTCATAGATCAGCTCCTCGACCTTCAGGGTCGAGATCGGGTCCAGGGCCGAGCAGGGTTCGTCCAGCAGCAGCACTTCCGGCTCCACGGCGATGGTCCGGGCGATCACCAGACGTTGCTGCTGGCCGCCGGACAGGCCCAGGGCCGAATCATGCAGGCGGTCCTTGACCTCGTCCCACAGCGCCGCGCCCTTGAGGGCCCATTCCACGGCTTCGTCGAGCACGCGCTTCTTGTTGATGCCCTGGATACGCAGGCCGTAGACCACGTTTTCATAGATGGTCTTGGGGAACGGGTTGGGCTTCTGGAACACCATGCCGACCCGGCGACGCAGCTCGGCCACGTCTTCGCCCTTGCGATAGATGTTGTTGCCGTAGAGGTTGATCGCACCCTCTACGCGGCAGCCGTCCACCAGGTCGTTCATGCGGTTGAAGGTCCGCAGCAGGGTCGACTTGCCGCAACCGGACGGGCCGATGAAGGCGGTCACGCGCTGCTTGGGGATGTTCATGCTGACGTCGAACAGCGCCTGTTTCTCGCCGTAGTACAGGCTCAGGCCGGGCACTTCGATGGCCACGGTTTCCTGTTCCAGGCTCAGGCTCTGCTTGTCGCGGCCCAGGGCGGACATGTTGATGCCATGAGTGTGTGCTTCGTGTTGCATGGGATGCTCCCTGTGCTACCAATTCGTTTGTCGTGAACCGCAGGCATCAGGCCAGCGGCGACATCATTCTGTTTGTAGGAGCCGGCTTGCCGGCGAAGAGGCCTGCGGGCCTTGTGTCGCCCTTGCGGACGCCTTCGCTGGCAAGCCAGCTCCTACACAAGCCAGCTCCTACACAAGCCAGCTCCTACGCAAGCCAGCTCCTACACAAGCCAGCTCCTACGCAAGCCAGCGTCCACACAAGCCAGCCGATCAGCTGTCCAGTGCCTTGTATTTTTCACGCAGGTGGTTACGGATCCACACCGCCGACAGGTTCAGGGTGGCGATCACCAGCACCAGCAGCAGCGCGGTGGCGTACACCAGCGGCCGCGCCGCCTCGACGTTGGGGCTCTGGAAGCCGACGTCGTAGATGTGGAAGCCCAGGTGCATGATCTTCTGGTCCAGGTGCAGGTACGGGTAGTTGCCGTCCAGCGGCAGCGACGGCGCCAGCTTCACCACACCCACCAGCATCAGCGGCGCCACTTCACCGGCAGCGCGGGCGACCGCGAGGATCATCCCGGTCATCATCGCCGGGCTGGCCATGGGCAGAACGATCTTCCACAGGGTCTCGGCCTTGGTCGCACCCAGCGCCAGGGAACCTTCGCGCACGGTGCGGGGAATCCGCGCCAGGCCTTCTTCGGTGGCCACGATCACCACTGGCACCGCCAGCAGCGCCAGGGTCAGGGAAGCCCAGAGCAGGCCCGGGGTGCCGAAGGTCGGCGCCGGCAGGGCTTCGGGGAAGAACAGACGGTCCACGGAGCCGCCCAGCACGTAGACGAAGAAGCCCAGGCCGAACACACCGTAGACGATGGCCGGAACCCCCGCCAGGTTGTTCACCGCAATGCGGATCACCCGGGTCAGGGTGTTCTGCTTGGCATATTCACGCAGGTAGACCGCTGCCAGCACGCCGAACGGGGTGACGATCATGGCCATGATCAGGGTCATCATCACGGTGCCGAAAATGGCCGGGAAAATACCGCCCTCGGTGTTGGCTTCGCGCGGGTCATCGCTGAGGAACTCCCAGACCTTGCTGAAGTAGAAACCGATCTTGGTAAAAGTGCCCATGGCGTTCGGCTGGTAGGCGTGTACCACCTTGCCCAGGCCGATCTCCACTTCCTTGCCGTTGGCATCACGGGCGGTCAGGCTGTCGCGGTTGAACTGGGCGTGCAGGTCGCTCAGGCGCGCCTCGATGTCCTGGTAGCGGGCATTGAGTTCGGCGCGCTCGGCATCCATGTCGGCCTGGGCCGCGGCATCCAGCTTGCCGTCCAGCTCCAGCTTGCGGCCGTGCAGGCGGATGCGTTCCAGGCCGGCGTTGATGGCGCCGATGTCGGATTTCTCCAGGGTCTTGAGCTGGGCGGCCAGCTTGTTCACCCGGTCGATCCGCGCTTGCAGCTCGGGCCAGGCGGCTTCGCCTTCGGCGATCACCTTGCCGCTTTCCTTGACGTTGACCAGGTAGCCGTAGAAGTTGCCCCACTCACGGCGCTCGATGGCCATCAGCTCTTTGGGGTAGCTCTGGTTGGTCAGCCACTCGCCGACGATCCAGGTGAAGTCGTTGCCGTTCAGGTCACGGTTGCCGACCTTTATCAGCTCGCGGGTCATGAACTCCGGGCCCTGGTCGGGCACCGGCAGGCCGGCACTCTTCAGGCGCGCCCGGGGCACTTCTTCCTTCTGCACCACTTCACCGATGACCAGGTGGTTGGCCTGGCCCGGAACGTCGTAGTTGGCGTGCACCAGGTCGGCTGGCCAGAAGTGGCCGAGGCCGCGCACGGCGATCACCGCCAGCAGGCCGATGGTCATGATGACCGCGATGGACACCGCGCCACCGCTGATCCAGACGCCGGGGGCGCCGCTCTTGAACCAGTCTTTTAGGGAGTTCTGTTTCACAGACTTCTACCTTTCTTAAAGCGACGAGTATTTCTTGCGCAGACGCTGACGGATCAGCTCGGCGAGGGTGTTCATGACGAAGGTGAACAGCAGCAGCACCAGCGCCGAGAGGAACAGCACACGGTAGTGGCTGCCGCCGACTTCCGATTCGGGCATTTCCACCGCGACGTTGGCGGCCAGGGTGCGCAGGCCTTCGAACAGGTTCATTTCCATGACCGGGGTGTTGCCGGTGGCCATCAGCACGATCATGGTCTCGCCCACGGCGCGGCCCATGCCGATCATCAGCGCCGAGAAGATCCCCGGGCTGGCGGTGAGGATCACCACCCGCGTCATGGTCTGCCACGGCGTGGCGCCCAGGGCCAGGGAGCCCAGGGTCAGGCCCCGCGGCACGCTGAACACGGCGTCTTCGGCGATCGAGTAGATATTCGGGATCACCGCAAAGCCCATAGCCAGGCCCACTACCAGGGCGTTGCGCTGGTCGTAGGTAATCCCCAGGTCGTGGGAGATCCACATGCGCATGTCGCCCCCGAAGAACCAGTTCTCCATGAACGGGCTCATGTACAGCGAGAGGAAGCCGACGAAGATGATCACCGGGATCAGGATCGCGCTTTCCCAGCCTTCCGGCACTTTCAGGCGCAGCGACTCGGGCAGGCGGCTCCAGGCGAAACCGGCCACCAGGATGCCGATCGGCAGCAGGAGCAGCAGGCTGAAGATGCCCGGCAAGTGGCCCTCGACATAAGGCGCGAGGAACAGGCCGGCGAAGAAGCCGAGGATCACCGTCGGCATCGCTTCCATCAGCTCGATCACCGGCTTGACCTTGCGGCGCATGCCCGGGGCCATGAAGTAGGCGGTGTAGATCGCCGCCGCCACCGCCAATGGCGCCGCCAGCAGCATGGCGTAGAACGCCGCCTTCAGGGTGCCGAAGGTCAGGGGCGAGAGGCTCAGCTTGGGTTCGAAATCGGTGTTGGCCGCGGTGGATTGCCAGACGTATTTAGGCTCGTCGTAGTTCTCGTACCAGACCTTGCTCCACAGCGCGCTCCACGACACTTCCGGGTGCGGGTTGTCGAGCACCAGGGGCTGCAGCTTGCCGCCGGCCTCGACGATTACCCGGTTGGCCCGTGGCGACAGACCGAACAGGCCCTGGCCGTCTACCACCTGGTCCACCAGCAGGGTGCGGTGGGCGGTACTGTGGAACACCCCGAGCTTGCCGGCGGCGTCCAGGGCAACAAAGCCCTTGCGACGCTCTTCGGCAGTGATTTCAACAATGGGCGCAGTGCCCATCTGGAAGGTGCGGATCTGCTTCAGGCGCAGCTCGCCGTCCGGGTCGCGGGCCATGAACCACTGGGCCAGGCCGCCCTTGGAGGTCCCGATGATCAGCGAGATGCCGCCCACCAGCTGGGTGCTGGCGGTGACTTCGGTATCGGCGTCTTCCAGCAGTTTGTAGCGACCGTTGAGGCTCTTGTCCCGCAGGCTGAAGACGTCGGCCTGAGCGCGCCCGTTGATCACGTACAGCCACTGCTGGCGCGGGTCGATGTACATGGCCTTGACCGGCTCGGTCATCTGCGGCAGCTCGATGCGGCTCTGCTCGCTGGTGACCTCGCCGGTCATCATGTTTTCTTCGCGGGTCAGCTTCAGCACTTGCAACTGCGAAGCGGTAGAACCGGCAACGATCAGCGACGAATCGGTGGCATTGAGGTTGACGTGCTCCAGCGCACCGCCCTGCTCGTTCAGGGTGATGGGGGTCTCGCCGTAGGGGTACTCGATGGCCGGCGAGATGGTCTTCTTGCCGTCCGGGTAGCTGACCTTGTAGGTATGACGGAACACCAGGGCCTGGCCGTTGGACAGGCCGACCACCACCAGCGGGTTGCCAGGCTGGTCCTTGCCGATGGAGGTGACGCTGGCGCCCGCCGGGATCGGCAGGTCGACCTTGCGCAGCTCGGCGCCACTGTCGATGTCGAAGAACAGCGCCTGGCCCTTGTCGGAGACACGCATGCCAACCTGGTTCTGCTCTTCCAGGGAGAACATCAGCGGCTTGCCGGCGTCCTGCATCCAGGCGGGAGTCAGAGGGTCCTTGGCGGTCAGTTCGGCACCCTGGAACAGCGGCGCGACGACATAGGCGAGGAAGAAGAAGATCAGGGTGATAGCACCCAGTACCGCGAGGCCGCCGACAAGGACGTACCAGCGGGTCAGGCGGTCTTTGAGCGCGCGGATGCGGCGCTTGCGTTGCAGTTCAGGCGTATTGAAGTCAATGCGCTTGGGGGGAGAAGTCGTAGTCATGGTGGAGTTGGCCAGATCATTCATGCGCACACCCTAGCGATCCTGTATGACAGAAAGATGACAATGCAGTGACGCAACAAATCCGCCGCATAGCAGGGCTGGCAGCGGACAGAAAAATGAGGTTGCAGGAGCCGGCTGGCCGGCGCACCGGCCTTGAGCCTGGGTCGCCCTTTCGGGCGCTTACGCCGCCCGGCCAACTCCTACGAAAACGAGAAGGTCCGGGGAGCCCGGACCTTCGGAGGCGGCTTATGCGCCTTCTTTCAGGCCCAGGTCAGCCAGTGCCTTGGCGGCCACCTTGGCTGGCAGTGGGATGTAGCCGTCTTTGACGACCACTTCCTGGCCTTGTTTGGACAGGACCAGTTTCACGAACTCGGCTTCCAGCGGGGCCAGAGGCTTGTTCGGGGCCTTGTTGACGTAGACGTAGAGGAAGCGCGACAGCGGGTACTTACCGTTCAGGGCGTTTTCTTCGGTGTCTTCGATGAAGTCGGTGCTGCCTTTCTTGGCCAGGGCCACGGTCTTCACGCTGGCGGTCTTGTAGCCGATGCCCGAGTAGCCGATGCCGTTCAGCGAGGAGCTGATGGACTGCACCACCGACGCCGAACCAGGCTGTTCGTTGACGTTAGGCTTGTAGTCGCCTTTGCACAGGGCTTCTTCCTTGAAGTAGCCGTAGGTGCCGGATACCGAGTTGCGACCGAACAGCTGAACCGGCTTGTTGGCCAGGTCGCCCTTCACGCCCAGGTCGCCCCAGGTCTTCACTTCTTCCTTGGCGCCGCACAGACGAGTCGAGGAGAAGATCGCGTCGACCTGTTCCATGGTCAGGTGCTGGATCGGGTTGTCCTTGTGCACGAACACCGCCAGGGCGTCCACGGCCACCGGGATAGCGGTTGGCTTGTAGCCGTACTTCTGCTCGAAGGCCGCCAGTTCGGTGTCCTTCATCTTGCGGCTCATTGGGCCCAGGTTGGAGGTGCCTTCGGTCAGCGCGGGTGGCGCGGTGGCGGAGCCGGCGGCCTGAATCTGAATGTTGACGTTCGGGTATTCCTTTTTGTAGTTCTCGGCCCACAGGGTCATCAGGTTCGCCAAGGTATCGGAACCGACGCTGGACAGGTTGCCCGACACACCAGTGGTCTTGGTGTAGCTCGGGATAGCAGGGTCAACAGCGGCAACCGCGTGGGCAGTCGCAACGCCAGCGGCGACAAAGGTCATTGCCGCCATCAAACGCTTCAGTTTCATGCCTTACTCCTAGCAGATAGGGTGTGTTAAGTCGGGGCCAAGTATCTGTAGGCCGTGTGAACACTCTATGTCCGGAATATGACAATTAGATGAAAGGCCAGCATTCCTGAACGGAAGCTGGCCTTTCTTTGTTCGGCGATAAAAACCTCTGTAGCCGCTGCCGCAGGC
>NZ_VYKE01000388.1:0-1264 GCF_032424515.1 Pseudomonas sp. JV245A | reverse complement strand
GGGAAGTGGCCCGGCGCCTGGGCCTGCTGCCGCAAAGCGCCATGGCGCCGGATGGCATCAGCGTCGCCGAACTGGTGGCGCGCGGGCGCTATCCGCACCAGTCGTTGCTGCGCCAGTGGTCGAAGGAGGATGAGCAGGCGGTGCGCGGGGCGATGGCCGCGACCCGGGTCGAGGCGCTGGCCGAACGCTTGCTGGACGAGTTGTCCGGCGGCCAGCGCCAGCGGGTGTGGATCGCCATGGTGCTGGCCCAGGAAACGCCGATCCTGCTGCTGGACGAGCCCACCACCTACTTGGATATCGTCCATCAGATCGAGCTGCTGGAGCTTTTGGCCGAGCTCAACCGCCAGGGCCGGACCATCGTCGCGGTGCTGCATGACTTGAACCAGGCTTGCCGCTATGCCAGCCACCTGATCGCCCTGCGCGACGGCGCCATCGTCGCCCAGGGCGCGCCGGCGGCGATCTTCACCGAGGCCCTGGTGGAGCAGGTGTTCGGCCTGGCCTCGGTGATCATCCGCGACCCGGTCAGCGGCACGCCGTTGATGGTGCCCAAGGGCCGAATCGACCCGGCCTGAAGCCACGGCTCAGGGGCGCGCCGGCAACGCTTCCTGGGGCACGCGCTGGCCACCGGTGGCCTGATTGACCTGGGCCGCTTCATGGAACAGCGCATCGCGGTCTTGCGGGGCCTGCAATTGCCCCAGGTCAGTGACTGTGGTCATCACGCAGACGATCTCCTGCTGGGCGTCGAATACCGGCGCGGCCTGCCCGGTGACGTTGGACAGCAGGTGGCTGGTGAGTTCGGCCCAATGCCGGCGTCGTACCTCGTCGAGCACCGCGGCACTGGGCGGGGTGCCGCGAAAATGCGCCGGCTGCTGCTTGCGCGCCGCGTCGATCACGGCCTTGGGCAGAAAGGCCTGGAACACCAGGCCGCAGGCGGTGTTGTCGATGGGCAGGATGTCCCCCAGGGCCAGGGGGTTGATGGAGAAATAGGCGCTGCGGTACCAGCGCACCAGGGTCGGCCCGCGGTCGGTCCAGATCGCCACGCCCCCGCTGGCGGCATGCCGCTGGGCCAGGGCTTTCATGCGCTGGGCGGCGATGTCCACCGCATCGATGCGCTTGAGCGCGCCAATGCCGATGCTCAGGGCTGCCGGGCCCAGGTCGTACAGGCCACTGAGCGGATCCTGCTTGGCCAGCCCTTCCTTGACCAGGCTTTGCAGGTAGCGGTGGGCGGTGGAGCCACCCGTGCCGGTGCGCCGGGCCACTTCCC
>NZ_VYKE01000387.1:0-1269 GCF_032424515.1 Pseudomonas sp. JV245A | reverse complement strand
CCGCTGCAGCAGCCGCACATCCCCATCTCTTTTGGCGGCTCCTCGGACATCGCCTACCAGATCGCGGTCAAGCACGCCGACCTCTACGCCCTGTGGGGCGAGCCCCTGGAGGGGGTAGCCGAACAGATCGGCAAACTCAAGGCCGCGGCCAGCGCCGCGGGGGTGGCCGCGCCCCGGGTCAGCCTCTCGGTGCGGCTGATCCTGGGGGCCACCGAGGAATTGGCCTGGCAACGGGCCGAACAGATCCTGGCGCAGATCCGCGCCAACCCGCAGTTCGCCGCCGGCAGCCCCTGGCAGAAGCGCCTCAAGGGCACCGGCTCCGAACGCCTGCTGGCGGCCGCAGCCCGCGGCGACCGCCATGACCGCGCCCTGTGGATGCCCACCGCCAGCGCCGTTGGCGCCTACGGCGACACCACGGCCCTGGTGGGCACGCCGGAGACCGTGGCCCAGGCCCTGCTGGACTACGTCGACCTGGGCGTGACCACCTTCCTCAACCGTGGCTACGACCCTTATTACGACACCATCGACTATGGGCGCTGGATCATCCCCGCCGTCCGCGAAGCCGCCACCCGCCGCAAGCAACACCTGTAGAAGGCGTTTACGAGGCTGGCATCCGGCTTGGAGGCCCTTTCGCCGGCAAGCCGGCTCCTACAACTGCGTTGACCTTTCCCACAACCCTGTAGGAGCTGGCTTGCCAACGAAGGCGGTTAAGAGGCTGACGCCCGGCTCAGGGGCCCTTTCGCCGGCAAGCCGGGTCCTACAAGCGCGTTGACCTTTCCCACAACCCTGTAGGAGCTGGCTTGCCAGCGAAGGCGCCCGCAAGAGCACTGCCCAGTTCAGGGGCTCTTCGCCGCCTGCCAGCGCCTCCGGGAGCGGTGGCCGGGGAATCGGAATGCGAGTGATAGTCGATCATTTTCAACACTTTATCGGCGCCAGGCCGATGACCCAGATCACCACGAATACTCGCCAAAGCGTTAACATTCCACCCAGCCTTTGGCTTTGAACCTGTCATATCCACTTTATGCATCGCGCCCTTTGCTGCGCCATGACGGCATTTCCTCACCGGAGTCATGCACTTTGAAAACCTGGCACACACTTGTCGGCATCCTGCTGATCACCACGGCCACCCTGCTGCTGGAGATCCCTTCCGCCACCTGGCTGACCTCGGCCACCCTGAGCATGATCCTGGGCACCGCAGCCCTGGCCTACATGGCGATGTCCTGCCTGCTGGCCAGCCGCTGGGGCTGGGTCGAACGGCTGTTCGGCGGC
>NZ_VYKE01000386.1:0-1275 GCF_032424515.1 Pseudomonas sp. JV245A | reverse complement strand
CAGCGCGGCCATCGAGGCGCGTACCGGCAGCCCCGCCGATCAGGTGGTGGTGGACCTGGCCAGCAGCGACAGCGTCAAGGCCGCCCTGGCTGAGATCCACGTCCGCCACCCGCAAGTGGACATCCTGATCAACAACGGCGCCATGTGGCTGGAGGCCAGCGAGCAGCCCCACAGCGCCGCTGAAGTCACCGGGGTGATCGACGCCGCACTGAGCGGCACCTTCCTCCTGACCCAGGGCCTGCTGCCGGTGCTCAAGGCTTCCAAGCGCCCGGACATCGTCACCATCGGCTCCATCAGCGGCTTGCCCAATGCACCGCTGCACAGCGTGTCGCTGCCGTTCTATGCGGCCAAGCACGGGCAACTGGCCCTGGCCGATGGCCTGCGGCAGATGCTCAAGGGCACGCCGGTGCGCTCGCTGTGCGTGCACCCGCCGTACCTGGAGGATGTCTCGCCGCTGGATGAGGCCTGGCAGCAGATTCCGGCGCGGCAGAAGGGCGAGCAGGGCACCAACCGTGATGTGGTGGAGGCCGTGATCTTCGCCCTGACCCGGCCGCGGCATATCAGCCTGTCGTCGATCGTGATCGATACCGACAGCGGCGGCCTGTTCAGCTGATAGCCATGCTCAATGTCAGCGGTTCTTGTAGCCCAGTTGCCAGCGGCGGGGGATCTTCAATGACGCCACACCCAGCAGCACGGCAAACAACCCGCTGACATACAGTGCCTTGAGCCCCAGGTGCTGTTCCAGCAAGGCGCCCAGCACCGCCCCGGCGAACATGCCGCTCCAGGGCACCAGTTGCACCCGCCAGCCGTTGCGCCGGTCGCCGAGCATCCAGCGCCCCAGGCCGCGGCCAAAGCGTGAGAGGGCGCCGGTGACGTAGGTCAGGCCGATGGGCAGGCCGTTCACTTCCTCCACCGCGGCGTTGAGCATGCCCATGGCAATGATGGCCGCCAGCAGGGCCGGCAGTTGCTGCTCGAAAGGCCAGGCAGCAGAGGCGCAGAGCAACGCGCCGATGCTCAGCAGCAAGGGCAGGGCACGGTGCCCGGCAAGGCGGCTGACCACCACGCCCAGGGCGTTACCGACGATAAAGGTGGCCACCAGGAGCAGCAGGCGCAGCACCAGGCCCGGTTCGCCATCGCTGATGGCCACGGCCATGCGCGTGGTGTTGCCGCTCATGAAGGAAACGAAATCCCCGGTGGCCATGAAGCCGATGGCGTCGGTCATCCCCGCCAGCACCGAAAGGCAGGCCACCAGCCCGAGGCCGACCCGCCCGCGCC
>NZ_VYKE01000385.1:0-1285 GCF_032424515.1 Pseudomonas sp. JV245A | reverse complement strand
CTCGGCTGGCCGGTGAACGTGCTGGCCCCGGAAATCGCCCGGGAGGTGATCCGCGGCGGCCGCGCCGTATGCGACGCCGCGGGCATTCCTCTTGCGGGCGGGCACTCCATCGATGCGCCGGAGCCGATCTTCGGCCTGGCGGTCACCGGGCTGGTGGAAAAACGCTTCATGAAGCGCAACGACACCGCCACGGCCGGTTGCCTGCTGTACCTGACCAAGCCCCTGGGGATCGGCGTGCTTACCACCGCCGAGAAAAAGGGCAAGCTGCGCAGCGCCGACATCGGCCTGGCCCGGGACTGGATGTGCACCCTGAACAAGCCCGGCAGCCGTTTCGGCAAGCTCGAAGGGGTGACCGCGATGACCGACGTCACCGGTTTCGGCCTGCTCGGGCACCTGGTGGAAATGGCCGACGGCAGTGGCCTGACCGCGCGCATTCACTACGACCGCGTACCGCGCCTGCCGGGGGTCGAATACTACCTGGACCAGGGCTGTGTGCCCGGTGGCACCTTGCGCAACTACAGCAGCTACGCTGACAAGGTCGGGCGAGTGCAGGAACTGCACAAGCGCGTGCTCTGCGACCCGCAGACCAGTGGCGGGCTGCTGGTGGCGGTAACCCCGCAAGGCAATGCCGAATTCCTGGCCCTGGCGGCGGAACTGGGCCTGGAACTGGCGCCGATTGGCGAGCTGGTAGAGCGACAGAGCCACGCGGTCGAGGTGTTCTGATGTCTCTGGACTGCACCGACTACCGCGAGATCTTCCTCAACGACCGGCCGATGATGGACACCCGCGCGCCGATCGAATTCACCAAGGGCGCCTTTCCCGGGGTGCTCAACCTGCCCCTGATGACCGACCAGGAGCGCCAGCGGGTCGGCACCTGCTACAAGCAGCAGGGCCAGCAGGCGGCGATTGTCCTGGGCCATCAGTTGGTGTCCGGCGCGATCAAGGAACAGCGCATCCAGGCCTGGGCGGATTTTGCCCGGGCCCATCCCGACGGCCTGCTGTACTGCTTCCGTGGCGGCCTGCGCTCGCAGATCGTCCAGCAGTGGCTCAAGGACGAAGCAGGCATCGCTTACCCGCGGGTCGGCGGCGGCTACAAGGCCATGCGTACCTTCCTCCTGGACACCACCGAACAGGCCCTGCAGCAGTGCGATTTCGTCCTCCTGGGGGGCATGACCGGCACCGGCAAGACCCAAGTGCTGGGCCAGTTGGACAACGCCCTGGACCTGGAAGGCCACGCCAACCACCGCGGCTCCAGCTTCGGCCGCCGCGCCACCGGCCAGCCGAG
>NZ_VYKE01000384.1:0-1286 GCF_032424515.1 Pseudomonas sp. JV245A | reverse complement strand
TCGCCAGCAAGCTGGCTCCTACGGGATCTGTGCCCGTCCCGTGACAAATTGACCCCATAGACATAAAGAAACGGCTCTTGCCGTGCCTTTTGTGTCGCGCTCTGAGAAAATGCCCCCACTTTTTTTCCGGATGCCGACATGACTGCCCTGAAGAACGACCGTTTCCTTCGTGCCCTGCTCAAGCAACCCGTAGACGTCACCCCGGTGTGGATGATGCGTCAGGCTGGGCGCTACTTGCCTGAATACCGCGCCAGCCGTGCCAACGCCGGTGACTTCATGAGCCTGTGCATGAACCCGGCGTTCGCTTGCGAAGTCACGCTGCAGCCTCTGGACCGCTATCCACAGCTGGATGCGGCGATCCTCTTCTCCGACATCCTGACCATCCCCGATGCCATGGGCCAAGGCCTGTACTTTGAAACCGGCGAAGGCCCGCGCTTCAAGAAAGTGGTCAGCACCCTGGCCGACATCGAAGCCCTGCCGATCCCCGATCCGCACAAGGACCTGGGCTATGTAATGGATGCGGTCAGCACCATTCGTCGCGAACTCAACGGCCGTGTGCCGTTGATCGGTTTCTCCGGCAGCCCCTGGACCCTGGCCACCTACATGGTCGAAGGCGGCTCCTCAAAGGACTTCCGCAAGTCCAAGGCCATGCTCTACGACAACCCGCAAGCCATGCACCTGCTGCTGGACAAGCTGGCCCAGTCGGTCACCGCGTACCTGAACGGGCAGATCCGTGCCGGCGCGCAGGCGGTGCAGATCTTCGACAGCTGGGGCGGCAGCCTTTCGGCGGCGGCCTACCAGGAATTCTCCCTGGCCTACATGCGCAAGATCGTCAGTGGCCTGATCCGCGAACACGACGGGCGCAAGGTTCCGGTGATCCTCTTCACCAAGGGCGGCGGCCTGTGGCTGGAAAGCATTGCCGATGCCGGCGCGGACAGCCTGGGCCTGGACTGGACCTGTGACATCGGCGAAGCCCGCCGCCGGGTCGGCAGCAAGGTATCGCTGCAAGGCAACATGGACCCTACCGTGCTCTACGCCAACCCGCAGGCGATCCGCAGCGAAGTTGCGCGCATCCTCGCCAGCTACGGCAAGGGCAGTGGCCACGTGTTCAACCTGGGCCACGGCATCACTCCGGAAGTGAAACCGGAGCACGCCGGAGCCTTCCTGGAAGCGGTGCACGAGTTGTCGGCGCAATACCACGAATAAGCGCCCCCCTAAAAAACGCCCGGCACCTGCCGGGCGTTTTCATTGGCGGACACTTTTTGCAGGAGCCAGCTTGCTGGCGA
>NZ_VYKE01000383.1:0-1293 GCF_032424515.1 Pseudomonas sp. JV245A | reverse complement strand
ACGTGTTTTTGCGCCGGGTCGACCCGCAGAAGATCCTCGACCTGATCCGCGAGCATCAGGTCACGCACCTGTGCGGCGCGCCCATCGTGCTCAATGCCCTGGTGAACATGCCCGACACCGCCAAGGCGGCCATCGACCACCCGGTCAACGCCATGGTGGCCGGGGCCGCGCCGCCGGCCAAGGTGATCGGCGCGGTGGAGGAAATGGGCATCAAGGTGACCCACGTCTACGGCCTGACCGAGGTCTATGGCCCGGTGACCCTGTGCGCCTGGCACGCCGCCTGGGATGAACTGCCCCTGGAACAGCGGGCGCAGATCAAGTCGCGCCAGGGCGTGCGCTACCCGACCCTGGAAGGGGTGATGGTGGCCGACCCGAAAACCCTCGAACCCACGCCCCGGGACGGCCAGACCATCGGCGAGATCTTCATGCGCGGCAACACCGTGATGAAGGGCTACCTGAAGAACCCCACGGCCACCGCCGAAGCCTTCGAGGGCGGCTGGTTCCACACCGGCGACCTGGGGGTGACCCACCCGGACGGCTACGTGGAGATCCGCGACCGGCTCAAGGACATCATCATTTCCGGGGGCGAGAACATTTCCACCATCGAACTGGAAGGCGTGCTCTATCGCCACCCGGCGGTGCTGGAAGCGGCGGTGGTGGCCCGGCCCGATGAAAAATGGGGTGAGACGCCCTGTGCCTTCATCACCCTCAAGGCCGATCATCAGGACGTGCGCGAAGCCGAGATCATCGCCTTCTGTCGCGAGCACCTGGCGGGCTTCAAGGTACCGCGTACCGTGGTCTTCAGCCCGTTGCCCAAGACCTCCACCGGCAAGATCCAGAAGTTCGTCCTGCGCGACATGGCGAAAAACCTCTAGCCTGAATACACCTACCCAGCCCCGTAGGAGCTGGCCGGGCGGCGCTTCGCTTGCCAGCGAAGGCGTCGGCCAGGGCGATGCATGGCTTGCGGGCCTCTTCGCCGGCAAGCCGGCTCCTACAAGGTGGCGGGGTTTTCGTTGTCGATTCATGCGGCCGAGGCCGCTCAACCTCCACTTTTGCCCGAGGTTCCTGCAATGCCCGAATTCAACGCTCCGCTGCGCGACATGCGCTTTGTCCTGCATGAAGTGTTCAACGCACCCAAGCTCTGGGCGCGCCTGCCGGCCCTGGCCGATACCGTGGACGGCGACACCGCCGACGCCATTCTCGAAGAAGCGGCCAAGGTCACCGGCAACCTGATCGCCCCGCTCAACCGCAGCGGCGACGAGGAAGGCGCCAGCTGGCACGCCGGGCAGGTGC
>NZ_VYKE01000382.1:0-1299 GCF_032424515.1 Pseudomonas sp. JV245A | reverse complement strand
GAGCGCGGCGGCTGCTGTCGGTTATCCGCTGGTGCTCAAGGCGGTCAGCGCGCAGTTGCCGCACAAGACCGAGGCCGGGGCGGTGGCCCTGAATCTTAAGGACCCTGAAGCCCTGAGCGCGGCCCTGCGCCTGATGCGCACGCGGATCGCCGAGCATGCGCCCAGCGTGGCTTTTGAGCGGGTGTTGCTGGAGCCCATGGCCGCGCCGCCCCTGGCGGAGCTGATTGTCGGTATCAAGCGTGAGAACGACTTCGGCCTGGCCCTGGTGATCGGCGCCGGCGGGGTGCTGGTGGAACTGCTCAAGGACAGCCGCAGCCTGCTGCTGCCCACCACCGAAGGGGCGATCCGCCAGGCCTTGCTGAGCTTGCGCAGCGCTACCTTGCTGCAAGGCTTTCGCGGGCGCCCCGAGGCCGATCTTGAAGCCCTGGTGGCGGCCATCGGCGCGGTGGCGGACTACGCCTGCGAACATGCCGGGCAACTGCTGGAACTGGATGTGAACCCATTGTTGGTCGGTGCCCAGGGCACCGTCGCGGTCGATGCGTTGATTCGCCTTGGCCAGGCTTGAGGAGAGAGACATGCACGATCAGACCTTGACCGGTGGCCAGGCCCTGGTGCGGCTGCTGGCCGGCTACGGCGTCGACACGGTGTTCGGCATTCCCGGGGTGCACACCCTGGAGCTGTACCGCGGGCTGCCCGGCAGCGGCATCCGCCATGTGCTGACCCGCCACGAGCAGGGCGCGGGCTTCATGGCCGACGGTTACGCCCGGGTCAGCGGCAAGCCCGGGGTGTGTTTCGTCATCAGCGGCCCGGGGGTGACCAACGTCGCCACCCCCATCGGCCAGGCCTACGCCGACTCGATCCCGCTGTTGGTGATTTCCAGCGTCAACCACAGCGCCAGCCTGGGCAAGGGCTGCGGCTCGCTGCACGAAACCCAGGACCAGCGGGCGATTACCGCGCCTATCACCGCCTTTTCGGCCCTGGCCCTGAGCCCGGAAGATTTGCCGGAGCTGATCGCCCGGGCCTTTGCCGTGTTCGACAGCGAGCGCCCGCGCCCGGTGCACATCAGCGTGCCCCTGGATGTGCTGGCAGCCAAGGTGGCCCGGGACTGGACCGGTGAAGTGCGGCGACGCCCCGCTCGCGGCCCGGCTGCGGCGGCAGATATCCAGCAAGCGGCGGACAAACTGCGCAAGGCCAAGCGGCCGATGATCATTGCCGGTGGCGGCGCGCTGCACGCCGCCGAGCAACTGCGAACCCTGAGCACGCGCCTGGGGGCGGTGTTCTTCAGCAGCGTCGCCGGCA
>NZ_VYKE01000381.1:0-1303 GCF_032424515.1 Pseudomonas sp. JV245A | reverse complement strand
GCCATTGCCGGCGGTCTGCGGGTCGCTGGAACCCGCCAAGGGCTGGCCGTGTTCCTGATAGTCGGCCAGGGCCTGGCGCACCGTCATACCGATATCGAAGCATTCGCCGGTGGCGCTCAGGTAGCCCCATTGCCACCAGTTGAGGTAGCGGCCCATCTGGTCGGCGGGGTCGAAACCGTCCTTGCGCAACAGGCTTTCCCCCAGGCACAGGGCCATGGAGGTGTCGTCGGTCCACTGTCCGGCCTTGAGGTTGAACGGGCCGCCGCCCAAGAGATCGGTGACCGGGGGGAAACTGCCCCGTGGCTTGAATTCCACACTGGTGCCCAGGGCATCGCCACAGGCCAGGCCCAGCAGGCTGCCACGGTAACGGTCGGTGAGGGTGAGGGGCATGGCAGGTCCTTTGCAGAGGTATTGGCGCCGGCGACAGTAGCATTTTTCGTTCTGGGCAAGCTGTGGGTCCTTCGGCCAGATAAAGGTTGCGCTCGATTCAGAGAGGTCTAGTGTTCATCACTGGAGGTGGCCCATGAATTCTTCAGATCGCATCGAACGCAAGATCCTGCTCAAGGCCGACCCGGCCCAGGTCTGGCAGGCGCTGAGCGAGGCCGAACGCTTCGGCCGCTGGTTTGGCGTGGCCCTGGCCGGCCAGCAGTTCATACCCGGCCAGCGGGCCCGGGGCGCGGTGACCTACCCAGGCTATGAGCACCTGACCTGGGATGTCCTGGTGGAGCAGATGCTGCCCCAGGAGCTATTCTCCTTCCGCTGGCACCCCTACGCCATCGATCCCGCGCAGGACTATTCGGCAGAGCCCAGCACCCTGGTCCGGTTCGAACTGGAAGAGCACGCCGGTGGTACCTTGCTGCGGGTCACCGAGTCGGGCTTCGACGGCATTCCCGCCGAGCGCCGGCTCAAGGCCTTTCGCATGAACAGCCGGGGCTGGGACGAGCAGATGAGCAATATCGAGAACTACCTGCAGCAGGGTTGAAACAGGCAGTTGCAAGCGGCACGTTGCAGAGCCAGGCCTGTCGCCTGAAACTGGCTGCTTCCCGTCTGGAGCAGCCCCTTGTTCGAAACCTATATGAAACGCTGGCGCCTGACGCCCGATGGCGATCCCATCGTCACCCCGGGCAGCCGCTTGTTGCCGGTGCGTCTGCAAGACGGTGCGCCGGCCATGTTGAAGATTGCCCTGGATGAACACGAGCAGGCCGGCAACCGGCTGATGGCCTGGTGGGCCGGGGAGGGGGCGGCGCGGGTTCATGCCCAGCAAGGCGATGCCCTGCTGATGGAGCGCGCCATGGGCAAGGGT
>NZ_VYKE01000380.1:0-1325 GCF_032424515.1 Pseudomonas sp. JV245A | reverse complement strand
CGGGCTGCCGGCGGGGGCGGCGATGCTGCTGTAGGGCAGGCCCTGCTTCACCAGGAAGGTCTTGACCTTGTCGCAGGGGCTGTCGAAGCGCGCCTTGCCCACCGGGTCGAACTGGAAGGTGCAGGTGGCCGGGTCGGCGGTGACGCTGATGGGCGCCTGGCGGCTGGCCTGGTCGATGGCCGGGTTGGCGTAGTGGGCCAGGGCCTTGAAGATCGGGAAGTACAGAAGCGTGGCCAGCAGCAGGCCGAGCATCAGCACCGGCTTGCGGCCGATCTTGTCCGAGAGCCAGCCAAAGAAGATGAACATCGGCGCGCCGATCACCACGCTGATGATCAGCAGGCTGTTGGCCAGGGCCGGGTCCATCTTGAGGAACTGGGTGAGAAAGAACAAAACGTAGAACTGCGCGGCATAGAAGGTCACCGCCTGCCCGGCATTGATGCTGAACAGGGCGATCAGCACCACCTTGAGATTTTCCCACTTGCCGAAGGATTCGCGGATCGGCGCCTTGCTGGCGCGGCCTTCCTCTTTCATTTTCAGGAAGGCCGGCGACTCGTGCAGGCTCATGCGGATCCAGGTGGAGATGCCCAGCAGCACGATGGACAGCAGGAACGGCAGGCGCCAGCCCCAGACCTCGAACTGGTCGCCGGTGAAGTAACGGCAGGCCAGCACCACCAGCAGCGACAGCAGCAGGCCCAGGGTCGCGGTGGACTGGATCCAGCTGGTGTGCAAGCCGCGCTTGCCCTGGGGCGCGTGCTCGGCCACGTAGGTGGCGGCGCCGCCGTACTCGCCGCCCAGGGCCAGGCCTTGGAGCATGCGCAGGGCCACCAGGATGATCGGCGCGGCGATGCCGATGCTGGCGTAGTTGGGCAACAGGCCCACGGCGAAGGTCGCAACGCCCATGAGGATGATGGTGGCAAGGAAGGTGTACTTGCGCCCGATCATGTCCCCCAGGCGGCCGAACACCAGGGCGCCGAAGGGGCGCACAACGAAGCCGGCGGCAAAGGCCATCAGGGCGAAGATGAAGGCCGTGGTGTCGTTGACCCCGGCGAAGAACTGCTTGCTGATCACCGCCGCCAGGGCGCCGTAGAGGAAAAAGTCGTACCACTCGAACACCGTGCCGAGGGACGACGCGAAGATGACCTTCTGGCTGCCCTTGGCAGTGGAGTCCTGCAGGGGCGCGTTCAGGGGCTGTGCGTGTTCTGACATAGGGGGCTTCCTTACAGTGATTATTGTTGTTGTTCCACTGCCGACGCCGTTTCCGGCGCCGCTGTTGCAGATTCACCGCGACCGCACGATGAACCCTCGTTTCCCTCATCCGTAGGAGC
>NZ_VYKE01000379.1:0-1337 GCF_032424515.1 Pseudomonas sp. JV245A | reverse complement strand
CGGCGAACAACAGCAGGCTCACGGTGCGTGCTTTCTGCTCCTGCAACTCGATGCCGAACAGCTCGACATGGCTGTGCAGCAGCCCCAGGACTGCCGCCCCCAGGCGCCGCGAAGACGCGCTCGGGCCGCTGCCGGACGAAGTGGATTCGCCGATAGCCATATCAGCGCCGCGTCGCCAGGAGGCCGATCAGGAAGCCTACGCCGGCGGCGATGCCCACCGATTGCCAAGGGTTGCTCTGCACATAGTCCTCGGCGGCGGTGACCGCTGCCTGGCCCCGCTGGCGCAGGGAGTCTTCGGTCAGTTGCAGGGTCTCCCGGGCCTTGAGCAGGCTGTCGTGGATCTGCTCGCGCAACTCGTCGGCCTGGTCGCCGGCCAGGGTCGCGGTGTGTTCCAGCAGACGCTCCGTGTCACTGACCAGTGCCTGAAAATCCGCCATCAGTACTTCTTGAGCCGTCTTTGCCGTTTTGCTGGCCATGGTTCCATCTCCGTTAGTTGCTTGTGTGAGCTATGAGTGTGAGCCCTGGGCGAAGGTTCACTGCAATTGTCTGGTACAGCTTTTGCTTTGTCCTGGTGCGCCAGGCCCCGGGCCTGCGCCGAAAACGAGCGAGGGTCGCGCTGTAGCCCGCGTAAACCCTGGCCAAGAAAACCATAACCTCAGGTCAGTCCTCACCCCGTGGTTTGTCGTGCCGCCCCCGGCGCGCCAAAACGGTTCACCGAATGCGTGCAATGGCGCGCCCGGGAGCCAACTTGGTGCAAGGAGCGGGGCGCCCTGCCAGGGAACGGCTGGCCGATTTCGGATCTGCCTACTCCATGGAAAATCTGCAAAGCGCTGTGGACACCCTGGTCCACGGTTCCAACACCCTGTTCATCCTGATCGGGGCGGTCATGGTCCTGGCCATGCACGCCGGCTTTGCCTTCCTCGAAGTCGGCACCGTCCGGCAGAAGAACCAGGTCAATGCGCTGTCGAAGATCCTCAGTGACTTCGCCGTCTCGACCCTGGCCTATTTCTTTATAGGCTATTGGATCTCCTACGGCGTGAGCTTCCTGCAACCGGCGGCGGTGATCAGTGCCGATCACGGCTACGGCCTGGTGAAGTTCTTCTTCCTGCTGACCTTCGCCGCGGCGATCCCGGCGATTATCTCCGGTGGCATCGCCGAGCGCGCGCGTTTTGTGCCGCAATTGTGCGCCACGGTGCTGATCGTGGCCTTTGTCTACCCGTTTTTCGAAGGGCTGGTGTGGAACGGCAACTTCGGGGTGCAGGCCTGGTTGCAGCAGCGCTTTGGTGCCGGCTTCCATGACTTTGCCGGCTCGGTGGTGGTGCACGCCATGGGAGGCT
>NZ_VYKE01000038.1:0-45037 GCF_032424515.1 Pseudomonas sp. JV245A | reverse complement strand
ACATAAAAGCCCGGCGCTTTCTCTGTCACTGTTTGCTCGACCTGGCTGCCACTGCCCGGTGACAGTGCTAAGGTTCCGCCCTAGCTTTTTGCATTCTCCAAGGAAGCCTTTATGCCGGACGCCTCGTCCCTCAACCCTGGTTTCATGGTGGTTCACGGTAACCGCCTGGACGAGTTGCGCAGCCTGGTGGTCAGCTGGATGCGGCGTTATCCCCTGGCGCCCCTGGAAAATGAAATTGCCCTGGTACAGAGCAACGGTATCGCCCAATGGCTGAAACTGGCCCTGGCCGAAGACCCCGAAGTGGATGACGGCGGTGGCTGCGGTATTGCCGCTGCCATTGATGTGCAATTGCCGGGCAGTTTCATGTGGCAGTTGTACCGCCTGGTCCTGGGGCGAGACGAAATCCCGCCCAAATCCCTGCTGGATAAAGCTCCCCTGACCTGGCGGCTGATGCGCCTGTTGCCGGAGTTGATCGATGAGCCGCATTTCGAACCCCTGCAACGCTTCCTGACTCACGACAGTGACCTGCGCAAGCGCTATCAATTGGCCGAGCGTCTGGCCGATCTGTTCGACCAATACCAGGTATATCGAGCCGACTGGCTGGAGGATTGGGCCGCCGGCCGCCACCAACTGCGCAATGGTCGTGGTGAAACCAAGGCCCTGACGCCTGCCAACTGCTGGCAGGCCGAGCTATGGCGCGCGCTGCTGTTGGATGTCGGCACCGAGGGGATGGCCCAGAGTCGCGCAGGCGTTCACCAGCGCTTTATCGAGCGGATCAACCAACTGGAGGTGGCGCCCAGTGGCTTGCCGTCCCGAGTGATCGTTTTCGGTATCTCTTCGCTGCCGGCCCAGGCCCTGGAGGCACTGGCCGGGTTGGCCCGTTTCAGTCAGGTGCTGCTGTGTGTGCACAACCCTTGTCGCCATCACTGGGCCGATATCGTTGCCGACAAGGACCTGCTGCGCCACCAATACAAACGCCAGGCGCGCAAGGCCGGCATGCCTCAGGCCCTGGATCCGCAAACCCTGCACCAGCACGCCCACCCGCTGCTGGCCGCCTGGGGCAAGCAAGGCCGTGACTACATCAACCTGCTGGACAGCTATGACGATCCCAACAGCTATCGCAGCGCTTTTCGCGATGGCCGGATCGATCTGTTCAGTGACAGCCAGCCGGCCAGCATGCTCCAGCAATTGCAGGACGACATTCTCGAACTGCGCCCGCTGAACGAAACACGTGAGTTGTGGCCGCAGGTCGATATCCAGCACGATCAATCGATCCGCTTTCACATTGCCCACAGCGCCCAGCGAGAAGTGGAAATCCTTCACGACCAGCTCCTGGCGCGCTTCAGTGCAGAGCCCGATCTGCGGCCCCGGGATGTGATCGTCATGGTCCCGGACATCGACAGCTACGCCCCGCATATCCGCGCCGTGTTCGGCCAGCTGGAGCGGGATGACCGGCGCTTCATTCCCTTTACCCTCACTGACCAGAGCCAGCGTGGCCGTGACCCGCTGCTGATCGCCGTCGAACATCTATTGAAGCTGCCGGACAGTCGTTTTCCGGTCAGTGAGATTCTCGACCTGCTGGACGTTCCAGCCCTGCGTGCGCGTTTTGGCGTCGACGAAGCCGACCTGCCGACCCTGCACCGCTGGATTGAAGGTGCCGGCATCCGTTGGGGAATGAATGCCGAGCAGCGCGCAGAACTGGGGCTGCCCCCGGAACTGGAGCAGAACAGCTGGCGTTTCGGCTTGCGGCGCATGCTCCTGGGTTATGCCGTCGGCCGCTCCGACGCCTGTGACGGTATCGAGCCTTATGACGAGATCGGTGGCCTGGATGCGGCGCTGATCGGTCCCCTGGTCGCTCTTCTTGACGCCCTGCAGTTCACCTACCAGCAACTCACCCAGCCGGCGGTTCCAGCGGAGTGGGGCGAGCGCCTGCACAACCTGCTGGAACAGTTCTTCCTTGCCAGCAACGAGCACGATGATTACCTGCTGGGACAGCTCGACGACCTGCGGGAAAACTGGCTGGAAACCTGCGAGTCTGTGGGCCTGCAAGATCAGTTGCCGCTGACGGTGGTCCGCGAAGCCTGGCTGGCCGGCCTGGACCAGGGGCGCCTGTCCCAGCGTTTCCTCGCCGGAGCGGTGAACTTCTGCACCCTGATGCCGATGCGCGCCATTCCCTTCAAGCTGGTGTGCCTGCTGGGCATGAACGATGGCGATTACCCCAGGGCGCAGCCGCCTCTGGACTTCGACCTGATGGGCAGCGACTACCGCCCCGGCGACCGATCACGGCGCGAAGACGACCGTTACCTGCTGCTTGAAGCCCTGCTCTCGGCTCGTGACCAACTTTATGTCAGTTGGGTTGGCCGCAGCATTCGCGACAACAGCGAGCGCCCGGCCTCGGTCCTGATCGGCCAGTTGCGCGATCATCTGGCCAGCGGCTGGCGACTGCCCGATGAGCAGGACTCCCTGCTGGAGGCCCTGACCCAGGAGCATCCCCTGCAACCCTTCAGTGCTCGCTATTTCCACGACAGCGACACGCTGTTCAGCTACGCCCGGGAGTGGCAAGTGCTGCATCAGGTCCGAGAGGAACTGGGCGCAGTCGAACGCCTGGAACCCTATGTCCAGGACGAGCCCCTGAGCCTTGCCCAGTTGCAGGATTTCCTGCGCAACCCGGTGCGGCATTTCTTCAGCCAAAGGCTCAAGGTGTTCTTTGAAGCCATGGAAGCACCGCTGGCCGATGAAGAGCCCTTCGTGCTCGATGCCCTGCAGCGCTACAGCCTCAGCGACAGCCTGCTGGAAGCGGCGCTGGGCGACGCAGCGCAGCCCGAGCAAGCCTTGCAGGCCCAGGCCCGGAGGCTGCAAGCCAGTGGCCTGTTGCCCATGGCCGGTTTTGGCGAATGCCTGCAGCGCGAACTGCTGGAGCCCCTGCCGGACCTGTTGCAGCGTTATCGGCAACTGCTCGACCTGTGGCCGACCCCGGTAACCAGTGCGCTGCCGGTGAGCCTGGAACTGCAAGGCGTGCGCCTGGAAGGTTGGCTCAGCAGCCTGCACCAGCGAGCTGATGGCGGGTTGTTGGCTGTGAGCGCCATCCCCAACGGCATCGGCTCGACCAAGACCCGTAAATGGCATCGGCTGATCAAGCCTTGGGTCAATCATCTGCTGGCCTGCGCCAGTGGTTACTCCTTGACCACCGCGCTGGTGGCCAGCGATGACAGCCTGTTGTTGCCGCCGCTGGAGCAGGAGGTGGCCCGGCAGATTCTCGGCAACCTGCTGCAGGCCTGGCAGGCCGGCATGCGCCAGCCGCTGCCGGTGGCGATCAAGACCGCCTTCGCCTGGCTGGGCCAGAGCGACCCGGACAAAGCCGCGGCCGCTGCACGCAAGACCTACGATGGCGACGGCCAGAACAGCGAGGGCGAACGCCGGCAAAGCCCGGCCCTGGCCCGCCAATTCGCCGACTACAACGCACTGATCGCCGATGAAACCTTCAGCGGTTGGGCCGAGACCCTTTATCGACCCCTGTTGAATGCTCCCTGGCGTTCGGCGCTCGGCGAGGAGGCAGGCGCATGACTGCACAAGCTCCCCTGGCCCTGGCATTTCCTCTGCGCGGCAGCCAGTTGATCGAGGCCAGTGCCGGTACCGGCAAGACTTTCACCATCTCCGCGCTCTACTTGCGCCTGGTGCTGGGCCATGGCGGCGAGGCGGCGGGTTTCGGGCGTGAATTGCTGCCGCCGCAGATACTGGTGGTGACCTTTACCGATGCCGCCACCAAGGAATTGCGCGAGCGCATTCGCACGCGCCTGGCGGAAGCCGCGCGCTTCTTTCGCGATGAAACCAGCGCCCCCGATGGCCTGATCGCCGAGTTGCGTGAGCAATACCCCGTCGAGCAGTGGGCCGCCTGTGCCAATCGCCTGGACATCGCCGCGCAATGGATGGATGAGGCCGCGGTCTCGACCATCCACAGTTGGTGCCAGCGCATGTTGCGCGAACATGCGTTCGACAGCGGCAGCCTGTTCACCCAGACCCTGGAAACCGATCACAGCGACCTGCTGGGCCAGGTTCTGCGCGATTACTGGCGGCTGTTCTGCTACCCGATGCAGGGGGATGCCCTGAACTGGGTGCGCAGCCATTGGGTCGGGCCGGCCGAACTCATGCCCCGAGTGCGGGCAATGTTCGGCAACGAGCGTCGGGACCCACCCGAGCAGACGCCGAGCGAGTTGATCGAAGCCTGCCTGCAAGAACGTCGTGAAGCCTTGGTGCAGATCAAGGCGCCCTGGCGCGAGTGGGCCGCGCAACTGCGGGAGATCTGCCTGCAAGGCGTGGCCTGCAAGAGCGTCGACGGGCGCAAGATGCAGGCCCGGTTCTTCGAGCCCTGGTTCGAAAAGATCAGTGCCTGGGCCGAGGACGAATCCGTCGAGCAACTGGACATCGGCACCGGCTTCACCCGCTTGACCCCCGAAGGCATGAGCGAGGCCTGGAAAGGCGCGGCCCCCGATCACCCCGGGCTCGACGCCATGGCCGGGCTCAAGGCCAGCCTCGATGCCTTGCCCAGCCCGGATGCGGCGGTCCTGCAACACGCCGCGCAATGGGTGGGGGCACGTTTCGAAGAGGAGAAGCGGCGGCGCGCCGAGATGGGCTTCGACGACATGCTGCTGCGCCTGGACAGCGCCCTGCAAAGCGATGGCGGCGAGCGCCTGGCGACCCTGATCCGCGAGCAGTTCCCGGTGGCCCTGATCGACGAATTCCAGGACACCGACCCGGTGCAGTACCGGATCTTCGAAAGCATCTACCGGATCGAGGCCAACGACCCCGAGACCGGCCTGTTCCTGATCGGCGATCCCAAGCAGGCGATCTACGCCTTCCGTGGCGCCGATATCTACACCTACCTGCGGGCACGCCAGGCCACCATCGGGCGCCTGCACACCCTGGGCACCAACTTCCGTTCCAGCCAGGCGATGGTCAGCGCGGTCAACCATGTGTTCCTGCAAGCCGAACAGCGGCCGCAGGGACAGGGAGCCTTCCTGTTTCGCGAAGCGGATGGCGAGAACCCGGTGCCATTCCTGGCGGTGGCCGCCCAGGGGCGCAAGGAGCAATTGCTGGTCGACGGCCAGCCGGTGCCGGCACTTAACTTCTGGCAATTGCCTTCGGAGCAGCCACTGTCCGGGGCCCAGTATCGCCAGCATCAGGCGGCGGCTTGCGCCACGGCGATTGTCGGCCTGCTCAATGGCGGCCAGCAGGGGCGCAGTGGGTTTGTCCGTGAGCAGCAAGCGCTGAAAGGCTTGCTGCCGGCGGATATCGCGATCCTGGTGCGCGATGGCAAGGAGGCCCAGGCCGTGCGCGGCGAGCTGGCGGCCCGCGGGGTGCGCAGTGTGTACCTGTCGGACAAGGACTCGGTGTTCGCCGCCCAGGAAGCCCGGGATGTTCTGGTGTGGCTCAAGGCTTGCGCCGAGCCGGACGTGGAGCGGCCGCTGCGCGCGGCCCTGGCGTCCCTGACCCTGAACCTGCCGCTGCTGGAGCTGGAGCGGCTCAACCAGGATGAACTGGCCTGGGAAGCGCGGGTCATGCAGTTCCGTGGCTACCGGGCGATCTGGCGCAGCCAGGGCGTGCTGCCGATGTTGCGGCGCCTGCTGCATGACTTCCAGCTGCCCCAGGCGCTGATGGCCCGCAGTGATGGCGAGCGGGTGCTGACCAACCTTCTGCACTTGTCCGAGTTGCTGCAACAAAGCGCCGCCGAACTCGACGGCGAGCAGGCCCTGATCCGCCATCTGGCCGAGCACCTGGCGCTGTCCGGGCAGGCGGGGGAGGAGCAGATCCTGCGCCTGGAAAGCGATGAGCAACTGGTCAAGGTGGTGACCATCCACAAGTCCAAGGGCCTGGAATACCCCTTGGTGTTCCTGCCCTTCATCTGTTCCACCAAGCCGGTGGATGGCAGCCGCTTGCCGCTGCATTACCACGATGCTGCCGGCAAGCCCCAGGTCAGCCTGCGGCCCACCCCGGAGCTGATTGCCCTGGCCGATGAAGAGCGCCTGGCGGAAGACCTGCGGCTGCTCTATGTGGCCCTGACCCGGGCCCAGCATGCCTGCTGGCTGGGGGTGGCCGATCTCAAGCGGGGCAATCACAGCAGCTCGGTATTGCACCTTTCGGCCCTGGGTTACCTGCTGGGCGGCGGCGATGTCCTGGGCGAATCCAGCGCCTTGTTGCGCTGGCTGCTGGACCTGCAGCAGGGCTGCGCTGCGATTGGCGTGTCCGAGTTGCCCGTCGTCGATGACCAGCGCTATCAGCCACCGCGCAACGAGGCCACTCTGCTGGCGCCGCTGACGCCCAGCCGCCGCGCCGCGGAAAACTGGTGGATTGCCTCCTACAGTGCCTTGCGCATCAGCGACATCCTGGGGGCGGGCAGCACCGAGGCGCCGGAAAATCCCCAGGCGCAGAAACTCTTCGACGACGAACGCCTGGACCCCGAAGCTCCTCGGGAAACCCTGGCCAGCGGCGGCGATATCCACCGCTTCCCCCGCGGCCCGAACCCCGGGACCTTCCTTCATGGCCTGCTGGAGTGGGCTGGGGAGGAGGGTTTTGCCGCTGCCCCCGAGGCGATCGAGGACGCCGTGGCCCGGCGCTGCAATCGCCGCGGCTGGCAAGGCTGGATCCCGACCCTGAGCGACTGGCTGCAGCACCTGCTGCAAGCGCCCTTGCCCCTGGGCGAGGGCCAGGCACCGGTGGTGCTCGGGCAGTTGACCCAGTACCGGGTCGAGATGGAGTTCTGGTTCGCCAGCCACAAGGTCGATGTGCTCAAGCTCGATGAGCGGGTACGCCAGCAAACCCATCAGGGCGCGCCCCGAGTCACTGCCGAGCCGGTATTGCTCAACGGCATGTTCAAGGGCTTTATCGACCTGACCTTCGAGCACCAGGGCCGCTATTACGTGGCCGACTACAAATCCAACTGGCTGGGCGCGGACGACGCGGCCTACACCGAGCAGGCCATGGAACAATCGATTCTCGACAACCGTTACGACCTGCAATACGTGCTGTACCTGCTGGCCCTGCACCGGCAATTGAAGGCCCGGCTGGCGGACTACGACTACGATCGCCATGTGGGCGGCGCCCTGTACCTGTTCCTGCGGGGCACCCGTGCCGCCAGCCAGGGGGCCTACTTCGCCCGGCCGCCTCGACAGTTGATCGAGCAACTGGACCGCATGTTCCAGGGCCAGCCCGAGCCACCCAAGGCCGAGGCCGCCTGGGAGCAGGGAGTGCTGCTATGACCCAGGACCTGTTCGATGCACTGGACCAGGCGCCGCAACCGGCCTTCGACCTGGTGCCCCTGAGCCGCGCCGACGACTTGCTGCTGTTGCTTGAGCGCTGGGTCGAACGCGGCTGGCTGCGTTCCCTGGACCGGGCCTTTGTCGGCTTCCTGCATGAGCTGGACCCGGGCTGTGATCCGCTGGTACTGATGGCCGCGGCCCTGACCAGCCATCAGCTGGGGCACGGGCATGTCTGCCTGGACCTGTTCGAAACCCTCAAGGAGCCGGACTTCGCCCTGTCGCTGCCGCCCGAAGGCGACGCACAAAACGGCGCACCGGCGCTGCCGTCCCAGGTGTTGATGGGGCTTGAAGGGGCGCACTGGTGCAAGGTCCTGGCCGGCAGCCGCCTGGTGGCCCTGGCGGCGGATCATGCCGAGTCTTCCCGGCAGCGGCCGCTGGTGCTGTCTGGCAAGCGCCTGTACCTGCGCCGCTACTGGGCCTATGAGCGGCGTATCGACAACGCCTTGCGCCAGCGCCTGGCCTTGGCCGAGGCCACGCCGGAAAACCTCGCGGCGCGCCTCGACGGGCTGTTCGGCCCGGCCAAGGCGGCGGGGCCCGTCGACTGGCAGAAACTCGCCTGTGCCCTGGCCACCCGGGGCGCCTTCAGCATCATCACCGGCGGCCCCGGCACCGGCAAGACCACCACCGTGGTGCGCCTGCTGGCCTTGCTCCAGGGCCCGGCGGTGGAAGCACGCAAGCCGCTGCGCATTCGCCTGGCGGCGCCTACCGGCAAGGCCGCGGCGCGCCTGACCGAGTCCATCAGCTTGCAGGTGCGTTCCCTGGCGGTGCCCGATGAGGTGCGGGAAATGATCCCCAGCGAGGTGACCACCGTGCACCGCTTGCTGGGCAATCGCCCGGGCACCCGGCATTTCCGCCATCACGCCGGCAACCGCTTGCCCCTGGATGTCCTGGTGGTGGACGAAGCCTCGATGATCGACCTGGAAATGATGGCCAACCTGCTGGACGCCTTGCCCATCCATGCACGCCTGGTGTTGCTGGGGGACAAGGACCAGCTGGCCTCGGTGGAAGCCGGCGCCGTGCTCGGCGACCTGTGCCGTGACGCCGAGGCCGGTTGGTACAACCCGCAGACCCGGGCCTGGCTGGAGGCGGTCAGTGGCGAGCACCTGGGAACCAGCGGCCTGCAGGAAGACAGCGCCCACCAGCATCCCCTGGCGCAGCAGGTGGTGATGCTGCGCCATTCCCGGCGTTTCGGCGAAGGCAGCGGCATCGGCCAGCTGGCGCGTTGGGTCAACCAGCAGCAGGCCGATGAAGCCCGGCGCCTGCTGGCGGCTCGCAGCCATGCCGACCTGTATGGCCTGAGCCTCAAGGGCGAGCAGGATCGGGCCCTGGAGCGGCTGCTGCTGGAGGGCCATGGCGAGGGGCCGCAAGGCTACCGCCACTACCTGAATGTACTGCGCAGCCAGCGCCCGCCGCCAGGTACGCCTCTGGAGGATCGGCGCTGGACCGACTGGGCGCGCCATGTCTTGCAGGCCTTTGATCGCTTCCAATTGCTGTGCGCGGTGCGCAAGGGCCCCTGGGGTGTCGAAGGCCTGAACCTGCGGATCACCCAGGCGCTGTTCAAGGCCCGGCTGATCGACAGCGACCAGCAATGGTACGAGGGCCGCCCGGTGCTGATGACCCGCAACGATTACGGCCTGGGCCTGATGAACGGTGATATCGGCATCACCCTGAAACTGCCTGAGCAGGAAGGCTCGGAGGCGGGGCGTCAGGTGCTGCGCGTCGCCTTTCCGCGCAACGATGGCCAGGGCGGGGTGCGGTTGGTGCTGCCAAGCCGGCTCAATGACGTGGAAACCGTTTACGCCATGACTGTGCATAAGTCCCAGGGCTCGGAGTTCGCCCACACCGCGTTGATCCTGCCCGACGCTTTGAACCCGGTGCTGACCAAGGAGCTGATCTACACCGGTATCACCCGGGCCAAGGACTGGTTCAGCCTGATCGAGCCCCGTGCCGGAGTGTTCGAAGAGGCTGTTCGGCGCAAGGTCAAGCGTCTGAGCGGGTTGATGCTGGAGTTGGACTGACGCCCATGTTTCCGGCTTTTCTCAGGCATCGTGCTCGGGCGCTGGTCTCGCTGCATTTTCCCGGGCTGTGCTATCGTTGCGGCATCATTTCCGTGAAAATCAAAGAGAATCCCTGCATGGACGTGGCTGTCTTGAGGACAGAGCGCATTTTGGGGTGGAGACAGTGTGTGCTGTCGACCATTCTCTGCCTGTTCAGCCTGTTGGCCATCGCGCAGTCGGAGCCACCGGCGTCCGCGAGCCTGGCCGAGCAACGGGCCAAGGCTGTAACCCAAGTGGTGCTGGGCATTCTCAGCTACGCTCGCTGGCCCGTGGAGCCTGCGCAACTGCGTCTGTGCGTGGTTGGCCCCACCGAATACACCGATGACCTGCTCAAGGGCGCGACCCAGGCCACCGGCCGCCCGGTGCTGGTGCGGCGTCTGCTGGCCAACAACCCGTCGTTGGCCAGTGAGTGCGATTCGGTCTATGTCGGCAAATTGTCCAATGATGAGCGTACCCGGCTGTTCAACTCGCTGATCGGGCAACCGGTGCTGAGCATCAGCGAGGGGGGCGACCAGTGCACCGTGGGCAGCCTGTTCTGCCTGCGGGTCGGCGACAGCCAGGTGTCGTTCGAGGTCAACCTGGATTCCGTGGCGCGCAGTGGGGTGAAGATTCATCCCAGCGTGCTGCAGCTTTCCCGTCGTCGTCCGGCGGCCCCATGAAACTGTTCAAGCCCAACGCCCGCCCTACACTGCGGTCGGTCATCGGTCGCGGCCACCTGATCGTCGCTCTGCTGGCGATCTCCATGGCCAGCCTGTCCCTGACCTTTCTCGGGGTGTTGGCCCTGCGCGTGTACGCCGATCACAACCTGCACCTGATCGCCCGCTCCATCAGCTACACCGTGGAAGCTGCAGTGGTGTTCAACGACAGTGTGGTGGCCACCGAGGCCCTGGCCCTGATCGCCTCCACCGAAGAGGTGGCCGACGCCAAGGTGTATGACAGCCAGGGCCAGTTGCTGGCCAGCTGGCAGCGCCCGGAAAGCGGCTTTCTGACCAATCTGGAAATGCACGTCGCCAGCGCCTTTCTGGAAAAGCCCATCAGCCTGCCGATCCTGCACCAGGGGCGGGAAATCGGCACCATCAATGTCACCGGCCATGGCGGCAGCCTGTTGCGGTTTCTCCTCAGTGGCCTGGTGGGCATCGTGCTGTGCATCGCCCTCAGCGCCTGGTTGGCGCTGTACCTGGCGCGCCGCCAGCTGCGGGGCATCACCGGACCGTTGCGCAGCCTCGCCGATGTGGCGCACGCGGCCCGGCGCGAACGGGCCTTCGATCAGCGGGTGCCGCCTGCGGAAATCGCCGAACTGGACAACCTGGGCAACGACTTCAACGCCCTGCTCGATGAGCTGGAGGCCTGGCAGACCCATCTGCAAAGCGAGAATGAAACCCTGGCCCACCAGGCCAGCCACGACAGCCTGACCGGCCTGCCCAACCGGGCGTTCTTCGAAGGCCGACTGATCCGTGCCCTGCGTAGCGCCAACAAGCTCAACGAGCGCATGGCGGTGCTGTTTCTCGACAGCGACCGGTTCAAGGAGATCAACGATAACTTCGGCCACGCCGCTGGCGATGCGGTGCTGGTGGCTGTGGCCACGCGGATTCGCGCGCAGTTGCGCGAGGACGACCTGGTGGCGCGCCTGGGCGGGGACGAATTTGCCGTGCTGCTGACCCCGCTGCACCGGGTCGAGGATGCCCAGCGCATCGCCGACAAGATCATCAGCAGCATGGAAGTACCGATTCAACTGCCCGGCAGCCTGTCGATCCTGACATCGCTGAGTATCGGTATTGCCGTGTACCCGGATCATGGTGCGACACCGGGCAGTCTGTTGAATGCCGCCGACGCGGCCATGTACCAAGCCAAGCGCGGTTCGCGAGGCGGGCAACACACAGTGGGGGCGGAGCTCCCTATCGTTCAGGTTCAAAACAGGAGCTAATTCCCTTGTTCTCGATGACGCAACGTTCGGTTCGACTGTTCAGCACTCTGGTGTTCATGGCCCTGCTGGCCCTGGCCGGCTGTCAGAGCGTGCCGCCCAAAGGTCTGACCCCGAAACAGATCGCGGTACTGAAACAGGAGGGCTTCGAACTGACGGATGAAGGCTGGGCCTTTGGCCTGTCGGGCAAGGTGCTGTTTGGCAGCGATGTGGAAACCCTGAACCAGGCCAGTACCGAGATCGTCCAGCGCATCGGCAAGGCGCTGCTCAGCGTCGATATCCAGAAGGTCCGGGTCGACGGTCACACCGACGCGTCGGGCAAGGAGGCCTACAACGTGCAACTGTCCGTGCGCCGGGCCAAGAGCGTGGTCAAGGTGTTGACCCAGGTTGGCATGCGTGAAGAAAACATCCAGCTGCGCGGCCTGGGCAGCAGCGAGCCGGTGGCCTCCAACAGCACCGTGGCCGGGCGTACCGAGAACCGTCGGGTGTCGATCGTGGTGATCGCCGACTGATCGACGACCTGCCGGGTTGCGGCTGCAGCCTTGCGGCCGCTAAGGGTCAGGGGGCGGCGAAGCGCATGCTGCGACTCTCGCCCATGAGCAGCGGCCGATTCTGCTCGGTCACCTCGCGGATGTAATCCCATAACAGGGTGATCCGCTTCAACTTCCTGAGATCCTCCCGGCAGTACATCCAGAATTGCCGGGTCAGGTTGATTTCCTTGGGCAGCACTGGCAGCAGGCGCGGGTCCTGGGCCGCCAGGAAGCACGGCAGGATCGCCAGCGAGCGGCCCTGCTGCGCTGCCACGTACTGGGCAATCACGCTGGTGCTGCGCAGGTTGGCGCTGGCACCGGGCACCACATTGGCCAGGTACAGCAGCTCGGAACTGAAGGCCAGGTCATCCACATAGCTGATGAATTGATGCTCGCTCAGGTCGCCGGGGCGGCGGATCGGCGGGTGGCGATCGAGGTATTCCTGGGTGGCGTACAGCTGCAGGCGGTAGTCGCACAGCTTGCAGCACACATAGGGGCCGTGCTCCGGGCGTTCCAGGGCGATGACGATATCCGCCTCGCGCTTGGACAGGCTGATGAAGTGCGGCAGCGGCAGGATATCCACCGAGATTGCCGGGTAGGCGTCGAGGAAGTGGCTGAGTTGCGGGGTGATGAAGAAGGTGCCGAAGCCCTCGGTGCAGCCCATGCGCACATGGCCGGACAACGCTACTCCGGAGCCCGAGACCTGCTCGCACGCCATGTGCAGGGTGCTTTCGATGGACTCCGCATAACCCAGCAGGCGCTGGCCCTCGGCGGTGAGGACAAAGCCGTTGGTGCGGGACTTTTCGAACAGCAAGGTGCCCAGGGCGGTTTCCAGGGACCCGATGCGCCGCGATACCGTGGTGTAGTCCACCGCCAGGCGCTTGGCCGCGCTGCTGGCCTTGCGAGTGCGCGCCACTTCGAGGAAAAACTTCAGGTCGTCCCAGTTCAGGGTGCTTAGCGAGGTGATGTTTTTTTGCATGATGGACCGGATTTTATGTGCGTTCTTATTAGAAGTTTGCACATCTATACTCCAAAAACCGTCCGATACCAACTCGCGACAGCCCCTCTTTCAAGGCGCTTGCCCGCCTTGGTTTCCCTGCATAAGAACTCAAGAAGTCAGGAGACCCCATGAACGCATCCCTCAAGCCCGACGGCACCACCCTGCAACAGGTCAAACTGCTGATCGACGGTGAATGGGTCCAGTCCCAGAGCCAGGAATGGCACGACATCGTCAACCCGGCGACCCAGGAAGTGCTGGCCAAGGTGCCCTTTGCCACTGCCGCTGAAGTCGACGCCGCGATCGCCGCTGCCCAGCGCGCCTTCCAGACCTGGAAACTGACCCCGATCGGCGCGCGGATGCGCATCATGCTCAAGCTCCAGGCCCTGATCCGCGAGCACTCCAAACGCATTGCCGTGGTCCTCAGCGCCGAGCAGGGCAAGACCATCGCCGACGCCGAGGGCGACATCTTCCGCGGCCTGGAAGTGGTGGAGCATGCCTGCTCCATCGGCACCCTGCAGATGGGCGAATTCGCCGAAAACGTCGCCGGCGGCGTGGACACTTACACCCTGCGCCAGCCGATTGGCGTGTGCGCCGGGATCACCCCGTTCAATTTCCCGGCAATGATTCCGCTGTGGATGTTCCCGATGGCCATCGCCTGCGGCAACACTTTCGTCCTCAAGCCTTCCGAGCAGGACCCGCTGTCCACCATGCTGCTGGTGGAGCTGGCGGTGGAGGCCGGGGTGCCGGCCGGTGTGCTCAACGTGGTGCACGGCGGCAAGGACGTGGTGGATGCGCTGTGCACCCACAAGGACATCAAGGCGGTGTCCTTCGTCGGTTCGACTGCGGTCGGCACCCACGTCTATGACCTGGCGGGCAAGCACGGCAAGCGCGTGCAATCGATGATGGGCGCGAAGAACCACGCCGTGGTGCTGCCCGACGCCAACCGCGAACAGACCCTCAATGCCCTGGTGGGCGCCGGCTTCGGCGCTGCCGGTCAGCGTTGCATGGCCACCTCGGTGGTGGTGCTGGTGGGGGCGGCGAAACAATGGTTGCCGGATCTCAAGGCCCTGGCGCAGAAACTCAAGGTCAACGCCGGCAGCGAGCCGGGCACCGATGTCGGCCCGGTGGTCTCCAAGCGTGCCAAGGCGCGGATTCTGGAGCTGATCGAAAGCGGCGTGAAAGAAGGCGCCAAGCTGGAGCTCGATGGCCGCGACATCAAGGTTCCGGGCTACGAGCAGGGCAACTTCATCGGCCCGACCCTGTTCTCCGGGGTGACCACCGACATGCAGATCTACACCCAGGAAATCTTCGGCCCGGTGCTGGTGGTGCTGGAGGTCGACACCCTGGATCAGGCCATTGCCCTGGTCAATGCCAACCCCTTCGGCAACGGCACCGGCCTGTTCACCCAGAGCGGGGCGGCGGCGCGCAAGTTCCAGAGCGAAATCGACGTCGGCCAGGTGGGCATCAACATCCCGATTCCGGTGCCGGTGCCGTTCTTCAGCTTCACCGGTTCCCGTGGTTCCAAGCTCGGCGACCTGGGCCCCTACGGCAAGCAAGTGGTGCAGTTCTACACTCAGACCAAGACCGTCACCAGCCGCTGGTTCGACGATGACAGCGTCAATGACGGTGTGAACACCACCATCAGCCTGCGTTGAGGAGCCTGACATGAACATTGCATTTATCGGCCTGGGCAACATGGGCGCGCCCATGGCCCGCAACCTGATCAAGGCCGGCCATCAGTTGAACCTGTTCGATCTCAACCAGAGCGTGCTGGCCGAGCTGGCGCAACTGGGCGGGCGTATCAGTGCTTCGCCCAAGGCCGCCGCCGAAGGCGCCGAACTGGTGATCACCATGCTCCCCGCTGCGGCCCATGTGCGCAGCGTCTGGCTGGGCGAGGATGGGGTGCTGGCGGGTATTGGCCGCGGCGTTCCGGCGGTGGATTGCAGCACCATCGACCCACAGACCGCCCGTGAAGTGGCCGCAGCCGCCGCCAAGCAGGGCGTGGCCATGGCCGATGCACCGGTATCCGGTGGCACCGGCGGTGCCCAGGCCGGGACCCTGACCTTCATGGTCGGCGCCAGCGCCGAACTGTTCGCCACCCTGCAACCGGTGCTGGCGCAGATGGGCCGCAACATCGTGCACTGCGGTGAAGTGGGCACCGGGCAGATCGCCAAGATCTGCAACAACTTGCTGCTGGGGATTTCGATGATCGGCGTCAGCGAGGCCATGGCCCTGGGGGATGCCCTGGGCATCGACACCCAAGTGCTGGCGGGGATCATCAACAGCTCCACCGGTCGGTGCTGGAGTTCCGACACCTACAACCCGTGGCCGGGCGTGATTGAAACCGCCCCGGCGTCCCGCGGCTACACCGGCGGCTTTGGTGCCGAGCTGATGCTCAAGGACCTGGGGCTGGCCACCGAAGCTGCGCGCCAGGCCCACCAGCCGGTAGTGCTCGGTGCCGTGGCCCAGCAGCTGTACCAGGCCATGAGCCAGCGTGGGGAAGGTGGCAAGGATTTCTCGGCCATCGTCAACAGCTACCGCAAGCCGCAGTAAGGCGTCGCTTGTCGGGAGGGGGCGCTGGCGGGTTTGCGCGTCATTGAATGCAGCCCCTTCAGCCGGGGCATTTGCGGGAACCTGCGTCGGGCAGGTTCCCGCTTTTTTTTGCCAGGCTCAGTTCGGCCGGCTGGCAACGGTGCTGGAGGGAGGGTTGAGGCGGGTGTCGAGGCCGAAGCGTTCCTGGATCACCACCTGGTACAGCCCCTTGGCCAGCAGCGGATTGATCAGGATATTCCAGCTGTGCCGGGAAACCGACGAGGGCACCAGCACGAAAGGGTGGTCCGCCAGCAACTGATCGGCGAACTTCTGCTGGCCGGCGCTGGGAATCCCCGGCACCAGCCAGTTGGGGTTGGGAATATGGTTTTCATCGACTCGGTAGATGGCGGTCGGGTCCTGGATCAGGGCGCCGGTGAGTACATGGGGCACGCTGTCCAGGGCGGCAAAACCCTTGTGCACCGCCACTTCCAGAATCGCCGTGGCCGGGTCGGCGCTGGCGTACACCGCCTTCACGCCCTTGGAGTTCCAGCGGCCGCCACACAGTTCGGCGCCAATGCCGCTGTCCCAGCTGTCGGCGTGCCGGGCGGCGTCCAGCCGCCAGAAGTGAAGGGTGCTGCTGCCCGGCACACTGATCACTGATAGACCCCGTATTCCAGGCGGGTGAGGAACTCGTCCACCAGTTCGAAACCGATGGGGTTGGTCAGCAGGTCCACCGGTTTGTGGCCGTCCAGGCCCATCACCGGCTTGGCCATCCACTCCTGGGCCTCTTCACTGCTGCCGAAGATGTCCTCGGCCTTGGCCAGCACCTGGGCGAAGCGCACCGCACGGGCGCTCTGTTCCGGGTTCAGCGGCTCGTCCGGGGTTTTCAGGCGCCGGTGCAGGGTGCGTTCGGAAAGGCCGATGATCTTGGCCAGGACCTGTTCGTCCTTGAGCATGGGCACCGAGGAGACGAACTTGATGATCGCCGTCAGCGGGATGCCCTCCTCGGTCAGGCGATAGATCGAGATACGATCGTCAAAGCGTGCCCGGCCACCCAGAAGGATGTCCGAGGACTGCTCTTTCAATACCAGTTTGCCTCGCCGCTTGGGAACGAGGCCGGTGCCTGTCAGCGCGACCATGAGTGCTGCTCCTGCCTTTTGCCATTTGGCAGTGATTATATAGACATTTGGCAAAAGGCGCTGGCTTGAATCGCAACACGGCCAGGGGAGCCCGGCTGGCGCGGGCTCCCGGTATCGAGGGAGGGCTCAGGCGAAGACGAAGTACTTGCGCACGGTTTCCACCACTTCCCAGGTGCCTTTCATCCCGGGCTCCACCACGAAGATATCGCCGGCGCGCAGGTGGATGGGGTCGCGGCCGTCCGGGGTGATCACGCAGTAGCCTTCCTGGAAATGGCAGTACTCCCACTTTTCATAGGCCACCCGCCATTTGCCCGGGGTGCAGATCCAGGTGCCCATGATCTTGCTGCCATCCTCGCTGGTGTAGGCGTTGAGGTTGACGGTGTGCGGATCGCCCTGGAGTTTTTCCCACTTGCAGGCGTCGAGCACCGGCAGCGGATGAGTGTCGCGAAGAACGGTGATGGGTTGGGACATGCTGTGCTCCTAGCAGGCAGAGAACTGAAGCCGCACCCTATAGCGCCTGGCGGGCAGGGGGTTGTCTGTACTCGACCTCGGGGTATCCAGAAGCGCAGCGCCGGCCCCGAGTCGAGGTGGCTGGGCGCAGGGCCGGGAAGAGGCGTGGCGGTTGCAAGATTCATTCGGCAAACAGGGCTTTGTTAGCAGTAATTGCGAAATATCCGCGGCTGCTCGAGTTATTTCGCAAGAATCTTTACCGGTTTCGCTCGTATCATTCAGCTCGGAGTGACCTAAGAGCCGCACGAATGGAAAATACACCACGCTGGTGGGATATCAGCCCGCCGTTGAGTACCGCAACCCCGACCTGGCCGGGAGATACGCCGTTCCAGGAGGAGCGCGTCTGGCAGTTCGGCCCCGAGTGCCCGGTGAATGTCGGGCGGGTGACCCTGTCGCCCCACACCGGTGCCCATGTCGATGCGCCCCTGCATTACCGGCCGGACGGCCTGCCCATCGGTGAAGTGCCGCTGGATGTCTACATGGGCCCGTGCCGGGTCCTGCACTGCCTGGACAGCGGTGCTCTGGTGCAGCCCGAGGCGTTGCTCGGGCGCCTCGAAAACTTGCCTGCGCGAGTGTTGCTGCGTACTTATCCACAGGCTCCGCTGAGTGCCTGGGACCCGGACTTTACTGCCGTTGCTCCAGCCACTGTCGAGCTGCTGGCCAGCCTCGGCGTGCGCCTGATCGGCATCGACACCCCGTCCCTCGACCCCCAGCAGTCCAAGACCATGGACGCCCACAACACCGTGGCCCGCCATGGCATGGCGATCCTCGAAGGCGTGGTTCTCGATGAGGTTGCCGAAGGCGACTACGAACTGATTGCCCTGCCACTGCGCTTCGCTCACCTGGACGCCAGTCCGGTGCGGGCGATCCTGCGCCCCCTGGCCGATTCATTCCTACAATAAATACACAGCTGGCCCTTCGCGCCGTTGTGCATCCCGATCCGGGCTGCGCAGCCAGCGATGGGCAACCGCTGCCTGAGGCGAGGAGCCCACGCGATGAGCCAATGTCCCTTTTCAAGCAATCCGCCGGCTGAGTGGCATAACGCCGAGCTGAATTTTTCCGACTCCATGAGCTACGGCGACTACCTGGACCTGGGGCGCATCCTCAGCGCCCAGCATCCCCTGTCGCCGGACCACAACGAGATGCTCTTCATCATCCAGCACCAGACCTCGGAGCTATGGATGAAGCTGATGCTGCACGAGCTCAAGGCGGCCCGCGAGCATGTGCGCCAGGGCCAGTTGCCGCCGGCGTTCAAGATGCTGGCGCGGGTTTCGCGGATTTTCGATCAACTGGTGCACGCCTGGGCGGTGCTGGCCACCATGACGCCGTCCGAGTACAAGTCGATCCGGCCTTACCTGGGCCAGTCCTCGGGCTTCCAGTCGTTCCAGTATCGGGAGATCGAATTCATCCTCGGCAACAAGAGCGCGGCCCTGCTGCGGCCCCATGCCCATCGTCCCGAACTGTTGCAATCGCTGGAAGCGTCGATTGCCACCCCGTCCATGTATGACGAGGCGATTGCCCTGATGGCCCGCAGCGGCTTGAGCATCGACCCTGCGCGCCTGGCACTGGACAGCACCACCACGACTCAGCATGACCCGTCGGTGGAAGCGGCCTGGCGCGAGGTCTACGCCAACCCTTCGGCCTATTGGGACCTGTACCAGTTGGCGGAGAAGTTCATCGACCTGGAAGATTCCTTCCGCCAGTGGCGCTTTCGCCATGTGACCACGGTGGAGCGCATCATCGGCTTCCAGCCCGGCACCGGCGGCACCGAAGGCGTGGGCTACCTGCGCAAGATGCTCGACACTGTGCTGTTTCCCGAACTGTGGCGAGTGCGCTCCTCGCTCTGACCCGAAAACGCCCCGCCTGCCGGGGCGTTTTCATGTGCCTGCCGGTGACTGACTCCCAGAGTGCGGCCGCTGCCGCAGACTGCGATCGGCAGCGCAGCAGACGCGTTCTTGAGGTCTGGAAGGTCCTCCGGACCTTATCGCAGCCTGCGGCAGCGGCTACAGAGGTCGTTAGAGAGCAGCGGGCGCTGGCGGCAGTTGCGCTCGGGGGATAAGGTGGCCGCCTTCGGTGCACCATTTTTACTCTCTAAGGCAGACCACATGTCCCGGACCTTCGAGCTTGAAACCCTCAAGATGCGGCTCAGCGATCCTGAGTTCCGCCCTCTGGACCTGCACCAGCGCATCCAGCGCGCCTTGCGCGGGCTGATCCTCGACGGCGCCCTGGGCCCCGGCGTGAAGCTGCCGGCGACCCGGGCCCTGGCCAAGTCGCTGGCGGTATCGCGCGACACCGTGGAAAACGCCTATGTGCAGTTGCAGCGCGACGGTTTTGTCCTGCGGCGCAAAGGCTCGGGGAGCTATGTCTGCGAAACCATCGGTGCCCAATTGCGTGGCCCGTCCCGCCGGCGCCAGCTCCAGCAAGGGTTGCCGGCCCACAGCCCGGAACCGGGAGCGGGCCTGAGCCGGCGCGGCGCGGCACTGTTGGCGCGGGGTGGGGTCAGCGATCAGCAGGCGGTCACGGCCTTCGCTACCGGTTTGCCGGAAACCCGCAGCTTCCCGCTGGAGGTCTGGGAGCGCCTGCAACGCCAGGCATTGAAGGATTACCGTGCCAGCGTGCTGCTGCATGGCGATCCCCAGGGCGCGCTGCCCCTGCGCAAGGCGATTGCCGCCTACCTCAACCTGGAACGCGGGGCCAAGGTGCAGCCCGAGCAGATCCTGGTGCTGAGCAGCACTCGCCAGGCGCTGTTCCTGTGTGCGCAACTGCTGGTGGACGCCGGCAAGCCGATCCTGATGGAGAACCCAGGCTACTTCGGCGCGCGCAAGGCCTTCGAGGCGGCCGAGGCGCGGATCGTGCCCATTGATGTGGATGGCCAGGGCATCCGCACCGACCTGTTGCGAGCCGACCGCAGCGGCGCCCGCTGTGTCTATGTGACGCCCTCGCACCAGTACCCTACGGGTGCCACCCTGTCCCTGGAGCGCCGCCTGGAGCTGACCTGCTGGGCCGCCGAGCACGACCGATGGATCATCGAGGACGACTACGACAGCGAGTTCCACTACGAGGGCCTGCCCACCGCCTGCGTCCAGGGCCTGGACCCGTTTCGGCGCACCCTGTACATCGGCACCTTCAGCAAGACTCTCTATCCGGGCCTGCGCATGGGCTACATGATCCTGCCTGCCGAACTGGTGGGGGCCTTCAGCAGTGCCCGCAGCATCATGGACGGGCACACGCCGCAGATCCTCCAGCTGACCCTGGCGCGGTTCATGGAGGAGGGGCACTACAACGCCCATGTACGGGCCATGCGCAAGCTCTACGCCGGGCGCCGGCAGGCCATGCTCGAGGCCATAGGCCGGCACTTGCCGGGCATTGCCAGGGCCTTGCCGCCACCCGGCGGATTGCAGGTCCCGTGTCTTCTGGAACCCGGCTGGAGCGAGGAGCTGACCCAGCAACGTGCGGCCAGGGCTGGCATCCAGTTGCCGGGGCTCAGCCGGCTTTATGCGGGCGAGCAGAAGCAGCAGGGCTGGCTATTGGGCTATGCGTCCCTGAGCGCCCATGAGATCGAGGCGGCGATGGCGCGTCTGGCCCAGGCCCTGGGAAAGCCCTAGCCAGCGGCCTTTTTCCAGCGCCGGCGGTCAGGGTTTGGCGCGTTCCAGTGCCAGGGCGCTGCGCGGGCCCAGGATCAACAGGTGCACGGTCAGCCCGGCAACCAGCCCCCAGAAGGCACCACCGATCCCCAGCAGAGTGACGTTGGCGGCAGTGGCAAGGAAGGTGATCAGCGCGGTTTCCCGGGTGGCCGTATCGGCCATGGCGTTGGCCAGGCTGCCGCCGATTGCCCCCAGCAATGCCAGGCCGGCCAGGGTGGTGATAAAGGCCTTGGGCAAGACCATGAACAGGGTCGCCAGGGTGACCCCGAAGGTCCCCACCAGGATGTAGAAAACGCCGCAGGCGATACCGGCGATATAGCGTTTGCCCGGGTCCGGGTGGGCATCCTCGCCGGTACAGATCGCCGCGGTGATCGCCGCCACGTTGAATGCGTGAGCGCCGAACGGCGCCATGATCAGCGAGCCCAACCCTGTGACCGTGAGCAGCGGGTTGGCGCTGGTCTGGAAGCCGTCATTGCGCAACACCAGCATGCCCGGCATGTACTGGCCGGTCAGGGTGATGACGAACAGTGGCAGGGCCACGCCGAGCAAGGCTGACACGGAGAACTGTGGCGCAGTGAACAGGGGAGCGGCGAAGCTCAGGTGCACGCTGGCGAAGTCGACCCGCTCCTGGACGATCAGCAACGCCAGGCCGATGAACAGGATGCCCACCACGGCAAAGCGTGAAGTGAAGCGCCGCAGCACCGCATAGGACAGTACCAGCACGATCACCAGCAGTGGATCGGCACTCGCGCCGCCAAAGGCGTTGATCCCGAACTGCAGCAGGATGCCTGCCAGCAAGCCAGCCGCGATGCCCTTGGGAATCAGGCGCACCAGCTTGTCGAAAGCCCCGGACCCGCCCAGGACGATGAACCCCAGGGCGCAAATCAGGTAGGCGCCGATCACCTCGGCATAGGGCGTGAAGGGCATCACCGTGGCCAAGAAGGCCGCCCCGGGGGTAGACCAGGCGGTAATGATCGGCGCCTTGTAGCGCAGGCTCAGCCACATGCCGGAGAGGCCCACGCCCAGGGACACGGCCCAGACCCAGGAGGTGGTCTGGGCGGGTGTCAGCCGGGCCAGTTCAGCGGCCTGGAACACCAGGATGAAAGTCCCGCCATAGTTCACCAGCACTGAGATCAGTGCCGCCACGGTGGGAGAGAAGATATCGGCCGGTCTAAGGCCTGTCGCGGTTCTGTTCATAAGCCACTCTCCGTCGAGGAACAGGCTCCCTGGCCCAAGCGCCGGGAGAGGCCCGATTCTAGGTAACGGATGGACTATCGTTTCGAGCCACATTCTTGTTTGCTGGCAGACCACTTTGGCGGCGCCGACAAAAAAGCCCGGCCTTGGATAAGGCCGGGCTCGGGTGTGTGGCGTGAACCTGTGGGCTTAGCGCAGGGCGGGTTGCGAAGCTTTCTTCGCCCGGCTCAGCAGGTAGAAGCCCCAGATCACCAGGACCCACACCGGGATCGCGTACACCGAGGCACGGATGCCGGGGATCATCCACATCACGCCGACGATCATCACCATGAAGGCCAGGCACAGGTAGTTGCTCAGCGGTGACCAGAAGGCCTTGAACGAAGGCACCACGCCCTGCTCGGCCATGGCCTTGCGAAAGCGCAGGTGGGTCAGGCTGATCAGCGCCCAGTTGATCATCAATGCGGCCACCACCAGGGCGAACAGCAACTCCAGCGCTTCATGGGGCGCCAGGTAGTTGACCAGCACGCAGAGCAGGGTGATCAGCGCGGAGATGCCCAGGGCCAGGATCGGCACGCCCTGCTTGTTGAGCTTCATCAGCGCCTTGGGTGCGTCACCCTGTTCGGCCAGGCCATAGAGCATGCGGCTGTTGCAGTACACGCCGCTGTTGTACACCGACAGCGCCGCAGTCAGGACCACGAAGTTGAGGATCTGCGCTGCGGCATCACTGCCGATCAGCGAGAAGATCTTCACGAACGGGCTGCTGCTGTAGGCGTCGCCGCCAGCGTTGAGGCTCACCAGCAGTTCGTCCCACGGGTACAGCGACAGCAGCACCGCCAGGGCGCCGACGTAGAAGATCAGCACCCGGTAGACCACCTGGTTGATGGCCTTGGGAATGACCTTGCGCGGTTCGGCGGCTTCGGCGGCAGTGATGCCTACCAGTTCCAGGCCGCCGAAGGAGAACATGATGAAGGCCATGGCCATCAGCAGGCCGGTTCCGCCGTTGGGGAAGAAACCGCCGTGGGACCACAGGTTGCTCACCGACGCCTGGCTACCGCCGCTGCCGCTGAACAGCATGTAGCAGCCGAGGACGATCATGCCGACGATGGCCACCACCTTGATGATGGCGAACCAGAACTCGGCTTCACCGAAGAACTTCACGTTCATCATGTTGATCAGGTTGACCAGCACGAAGAACACCGCGGCGCTGACCCAGGTGGGGATTTCCGGCCACCAGAACTGCACGTACTTGCCCACTGCGGTGAGCTCGGCCATGCCCACCAGGACATACAGCACCCAGTAGTTCCAGCCGGCGAGAAAGCCGAAGTAGCCGCCCCAGTACTTGTGCGCGAAGTGGCTGAAGGAACCGGCCACCGGCTCCTCGACAATCATTTCCCCCAGTTGGCGCATGATCAGGAAGGCAATGAACCCGGCAATCGCGTAGCCCAGGATCATCGAAGGTCCGGCGGATTTGAGAACCCCGGCCGAGCCGAGGAACAGTCCGGTGCCGATCGCCCCGCCCAGGGCGATCAGCTGAATATGGCGGTTCTTCAAGCCACGCTTGAGTTCACCCTGCTTCAAGGTTTGATCCACTAATGTGCGCTCTCTTCTAGTTGTTATCAGGATCGATCGGGGTCGATCACGGCGAATGCTGACGGGATCAGATATTACTCTCGGTGAACCGCTCGTAATACAGCTGAACGCGGTTAAGTTGCTGTTCTTGCAGCCAGATCCGGATCGAGTCGACCATTGGCGGCGGCCCGCACACATACATGTCGGTGTCCTGGTCGCGCAGTTCGCTGCTGTCGAAGTGTTCGCTGATGTAGCCGCGCTTGCCCGACCAATCCGGGTCGGTGTCGCTGATTACCGGGGTGAAGCGAAACGCTGGCAAGCGCTCGCCCAGTGCCTGGATACGCTCCAGTTCGCACAGATCGGCACTGTGGCGCACGCCGTAGTACAGATGCAGTGGTTGCTGGCAGCCCTGCTCGACGATCTGTTCGAGCATCGCCAATAGCGCCGACAGTCCGGTGCCGCCGGCCACCAGCACCAGCGGACGGCTGATCTGGCGCAGGTAAAAGGCCCCCAGCGGCGCCTCCAGCGCAATACTGTCGCCCACCAGGCAACGCTCGCGGATGTAGTTGCTCATCACCCCGTCGGGCAGCAGGCGGATCAGGAACTGCAACTGGTTGTCCGCCGCCGGCCGGTTGGCGAAGGAGTAGGCCCGGCTAGTGCCGGTACCGGGGATGCTCAGGCGGGCGTACTGGCCCGGGAGGAAATCCAGTGGCGCCTGATGGCCGCCCAGGTCCAGGTGGAGGATGGCGGTGCTTTCGGACACCTGGCGCACGTCGATCACCGAGCCCTGCAACTGCACCGGGTCGGCGCTGTGGCACAGGCTGGAGTCGAAATCGAAATAGAACGCTGCGTCGGACTGCACCCGGGTCTGGCAGGTGAGCATCTTGCGCTGTTCCAGGTCCTGGGCGCTGAGGGCTTCTTCGTCCACATAGTCCTGGCTGTACTGGCCCGACTCGCAACGGCCCTGGCAGGTGCCGCACACCCCTTCGCGGCAGTCCAGGGGGATCTTGATGCCGTTGCGCAGGGCGGCGTCGAGCAGGATTTCATTGGCCTTGACCGGGAAGAACAGGGTCTTGCCGTCGGCAAAGCTGAACGCGACCTTGTGCGTCATGGGAGAATTTCCGTGGGTCAGAGGTGATAGAAATCGAGCACCGAGTTGATCGTGTCGTTGAGCAGCAGCACGTGCTTGCGCTGGATCAGCCAACTGTCGCCCTGGGGCTTGAGGTCGTAGGTGGCATGGCCGTAGAACTCCTCGGCGGTGGCCAGGCGATAGAACAGCGTGTGCCAGTTCAGGCGTACCCGCAGCAGGCCGTTGTCGCCCTCGGCAATGCGCAGGTTGCTGACCATGTGCAGGGTGCGCGGCATAGGGATGGTCGAGGCCGCCTTGCCGGTGCGCAGGCGGAACACCCGGTCCTCCAGCCCCGAACGGTTGGCGTAGTAGATCAGCGACATCTCGCGTTTCGGGTCCCGGGTGTAGACGTGTTCCGAGTCCCACTGGGGCAGGTGGAACTCGCTGTCCACGGCAAACAGTTGTAGGTAGGCGTCCCAGTCCTGGGCATCGCAAAGCTCGGACTTGCGGTAGAAGAATTGCTCGATCTGGTACTGCAATTGCGCATTCATGATCACACCTCACGCAGTTTCAGGGGCCGGCGCTGCAGGCCGTCGAGGAGGAATTTCTGCCAGTTGCGGTGCTGGTTGACGTACAGCCCCTCATGGGTGATCTCGGTGCCGGTCATGGCCGGCTGGATGCCCAGGTTCTCGCTGTTGGCGGTGGGCCCGCTGACCCAATGCTGGCGCCCGCGGGAGATGTCGCTCCAGCGCTCCAGGCGCCCCTGGAAGCCGCGCTGGGCCTCGCGGAACTCCACCAGGTCGTCCGGCGTGCCCATGCCCGAGACGTTGAAGAAATCCTCGAATTGGCGGATGCGGTTTTCCCGGTCGGCGTCGCTCTCGCCCTTGACCCCGATGCACTGGCTGATGATCTCGGTCTTGTTCCAGGCAATGGGGCGGATGATCCGCAACTGGGAACTGATCTGGTCGAGGAAGAACAGGCTGGGGTAGATGTTCAGGTTGCGCAGGCGGTGCATCATCCACTCGGCCTTGGCCTGGCCGTGCTCGGCCACCAGGCGCGGCATGATGCTGGCGTAGCCGGAGCGCACCGCCGGGTTGGGCATTTCGCTGAACAGCACGCTGTGGCCGTTCTCGAAGGCGAACCAGCCATCGTCGGTGCTGGCGTCGCCGGCGCCGAGCTTGCTGTAGTCCAGGGTGGCGCTGCTGCCGGCGCCGCTGTCGGCGTTGACCTGCTGGCGGTGCTGCACCGTGGCCACGTAGTTGTAGTGCACGGTGCTGACGTGATAACCGTCCAGGCCGTTCTCGTTCTGCAGCTTCCAGTTGCCGTCGTAGGTGTAGGCGGACTTGCCCGGCAGCACCTCCAGCTCGCCGTCGGGGGACTGGGCGACCATCATGTCGAAGAAGATCCTGGCGTCGCCGAGGAAGTCTTCCAGGGAATTGTCGGCGGCCACGTCCAGGCTGATGAAGACGAAGCCCTTGTAGCTCTCGATGCGGGCCTTCTTCAGGCCGCGGGTGGCCTTGTCGAAGCCCTCGTCGTATTCCCCTGGCGCCTTGACCTTCACCAGGCGCCCGTCGCTCTTGTAGCACCAGGCATGGAAGGGGCAGGTAAAGGTGGACTGGTTGCCCTTGCCAACCCGGGTCAGGGTGGTGCCGCGGTGCTGGCAGGCGTTGACCAGGGCATTGAGCCGGCCCTCGCCGTCGCGGGTGATGATCATCGGCTGGCGCCCGGCGCGCATCGTGATGAAGTCGTGGTTGTTGGGCAACTCGCTTTCGTGACAGGCGTAGATCCAGTTCTTCTCGAAGATCAGCTCCATCTCCAGGTCGAACAGCTCGGGTTCGGTGAACATGTCCCGGGCGATACGGAACACCCCGTCCGCGGGACGGAAGTCCAGGCAGCTGTGGATGAAGTCTTGCCACTGCTCGACGTTTCTTGCACCACTCATGAGTCGGTACCTTTTTTATTCAGGCCAATCGGGTGCAGTCATTAGAGAGAGGGGAGGGGGCCTGCGGCTATCCGCTTAGTCGGCCAAGGTCATCCACAAAATTGCCCGTTCCCGGCAAGGCATGGAGCAGCGGGCCCCTGGGTAGCAACTACCCAGCATCGTGCAGGCAAGCGATGGATGGCTGCCTGTTGGTGCGCTGATCGGCTACTGTGAGCGCAGCCAATGAGAGTGATGGGGCCCGGTTATCCACTTAGTCGACGATTGCTATCCACTGGGTTGGCAGCGCCGTCGGCTGGCGCAAAACTTGCCCTGTCATACAAGACGCGCCGTCAGAGCGCGCTGAATAAAAATTGCCGTGGGTGCGCCGTGATGAATAGCAAGGCTGATGGGCAGTTTCGCGAGATTCGTATCGATCGCTTTGACCTTGAAGGGGCCAGGAACTGGATGGCGGGAATCTGTGGGCCTCACCGCCTGGAAACCGCCAACCCCGAACGCATTCGGTTCCACCACAGTGCCAACGTGCTCAGGTCCCGTTCCACGACCCTGGGCATCATCGAATACGGCACCGATGTGGTGGTGGATATCCAGGACACCGAGCGCTTCAGCAGCTACAGCCTGAGCCTGCCGTTGTGCGGCGAGCAGGAACTGAGCAAGGACGGGCGCCTCTTGCGCTCGGACCGCGGCCAGGGGGTGATCATCGCCCCCAACGAAAGCCAGGTGCTGGCCATCTCCGGAGACTGTCGCAAGCTGCAGGTGGTGATTTCCCGGCCGGCCATGAGCGAGGCCCTGGAGGGCCTGTTGCAGCGCCCGGTGCTGGAGCCGCTGCGTTTCGAGCCCGGCATGGATGCGCTGCACGGTGCCGCCGCGGCCTGGTGGCGCATGGCGCAGCATTTCATCGGCGAACTGGCCCAGGGCAACGAGCTCTATGAACAGCTGGCCTTCACCCGGGAAATCGAAAGCTCATTGATCAAGGGCCTGATCCTGGCCCAGCCCAACAACTACTCCAGCGAGTTGCGGGCGATGCTCGGGGTCAAGCTGCCCCACTATCTGGTACGGGCCCGCCAGCACTTGCATGAACATGCCCGCGAGACCGTGCACCTGGAAGACCTGGAGGCCGCCGCCGGCGTCTCGCGCTTCAAGCTGTTCGAGGCCTTTCGCAAGTACTTCGCCCTGTCGCCCATGGCCTACCTCAAGCGCCACCGGCTCAATGGCGTGCGCCAGGAAATTCTCGAGCACGGCTCGGCGCGCAACATCTCGGAGATTGCCCTGGGCTGGGGCTTCACCCACCTGGGGCGGTTCTCCGCCGAGTACCGCAAGCTGTTCGACGAAACCCCGAGCGTCACTGCCCAGCGTCACCCCGCGCGGCGACCGGCCGGGTTCTAGGACGGCTTACTTGCGCTGCACCAGGTCCAGCAGGCTGTTCTGTTCCTTGATCTTCTGCAGGACGATTTCCGAGCGGATGTCGGTCACGCCCGAGGCGCGGTTCAGATGGTTGACGATGAAATCCGAGAAGTGCTTGAGGTTGCGCGCCTGGATGCGCAGCACGTAGTTGCTGGCGCCGGTGATCACGTAGGCGGCCACCACTTCCGGCCACTGCTGGACCTTGCCGATAAAGGTCTCGTGCCAGCCTTCCACGTCCTGGCGCAGGGATACGTGGACGATCGCCTCCAGCTCGATGCCCAGGCGCTCGGCATTGAGCTGGGCGCGATAGCCGCTGATGATCCCCTCCGTTTCCAGCAGGCGCAGGCGGCGCAGGCAGGCCGAGGGCGAGAGGGCGACTTTCTCCGCCAGTTCCTGATTGCTGATACGCCCGTCCTGTTGCAGGAAGTAGAGGATGCGCAGGTCCGTGGAGTCGAGGGTCATGGTTGGCATAAATCCGCGTTTTTTATTGGAGGATTAGAATTTTATTCGAGATTAGTACGACAGCGCGCTGCACTTTGCACGAAAATTCTCCGGGCCTTCGTCCATTATTTCTCAAGTTTTCGGGTTTCCAGGACCCCGTGCCCGGCCCCTTCCGGTGGGCATGACATTGACCAAGACAGGACTGCCAATGATCGATAAAAACCACTGCCTGCGTCTCGATGAACAGGACCCCCTGGCGCCGCTGCGCCAACAGTTCAGCCTGCCCGAAGGGGTGATCTACCTCGATGGCAACTCGCTTGGTGCCCGCCCCGTGGCGGCTGCCGAGCGGGCCCGGCAGGTGATCGAGCAAGAGTGGGGCGAGGGCCTGATCCGCAGCTGGAACACGGCCGGCTGGCGTGACCTGTCCCAGCGCCTGGGGGATCGGCTGGCGCCGCTGATCGGTGCGGGTGCTGGTGAGGTGGTCATCACCGATACCACTTCCATCAACCTGTTCAAGGTCCTCAGCGCTGCCCTGCAGGTCCAGGCCGGACGTGCGCCCCAGCGGCGGGTGATCGTCTCCGAAAGCAGCAACTTTCCTACCGACCTGTACATAGTCGAAGGCCTGACGCAGCTGCTGCAGCAGGGGTACTCCCTGCGCCTGGTGGACAGCCCGGAACAACTGCCGGCGGCCATCGACCAGGACACCGCGGTGGTGCTGCTGACCCACGTCAACTACAAGACCGGCTACATGCACGACATGCAGGCGACCACCGGGCTGATCCACGAGGCGGGCGCCCTGAGCATCTGGGACCTGGCCCACTCGGCCGGCGCGGTGCCGGTGGACCTGGGCCGCAGCGGCGCCGACTACGCCATCGGCTGCACCTACAAGTACCTCAATGGCGGCCCCGGCTCCCAGGCCTTCGCCTGGGTCGCTCCGGCGCTCTGCGACCTGGTTACCCAGCCGCTGTCCGGCTGGTTCGGCCATGCCCGGCAGTTCGACATGGCCACCCGCTACGAGCCTTCCAGCGGCATTGCCCGCTACCTGTGCGGCACCCAGCCGATTACCTCTCTGGCCATGGTCGAATGCGGCCTGGAAGTCTTCGAACGGACCGACATGCAGAGCCTGCGGCGCAAGTCCCTGGCGCTGACCGACCTGTTCATCGAACTGGTGGAGCAGCGCTGCGCCGGTCACGAGCTGAAGCTGGTGACCCCGCGTGAGCATGCCAAGCGTGGCAGCCATGTGAGCTTCGAGCACCCCGAAGGCTACGCGGTGATCCAGGCCCTGATCGCCCGGGGCGTGATCGGCGATTACCGCGAGCCGCGGATCATGCGTTTCGGCTTCACTCCGCTGTACACCCGCTTCAGCGAGGTATGGGACGCGGTGCAGATCCTCGGTGAAATCCTCGACCAGAAAACCTGGGCCCAGGCGCAATTCCAGGTGCGCCACAGCGTGACCTGAGGCGTGTTTCACCCCCTGGTTGCCGCCCTGTGCGGCGACCAGGCCAGCGGCACAAGGACGGGCCGTCACAACGATTTATACGTGCACACAACAATAAAGAGGCACTCAAAGTGACCACCTCCAATAAGGGTTTCGAAGCGATATCCAATCGCGAGCACGGCCTCAGGCGGCAGTTGACCGCCGGCCAGATGAGCATGATCGCCATCGGCGGGGCCATTGGCACCGGGCTCTTCATGGGCAGCGCCTACGCCATCGGTTATGCCGGCCCCAGCGTGCTGCTGAGCTACGCCATCGGCGCGTTGATCACCCTGATCCTGATGGGCTGCCTGGCGGAAATGACCGTGGCCCATTCCACCTCCGGCTCCTTCGGTGCCTACGCCGAGTTCTACGTCAGCCCGCTGGCCGGCTTCCTGGTGCGCTATGCCTACTGGGCGGCCATCGTGCTGGCGGTGGGTGCCGAAGTCACGGCCATCGCCATGTACATGAAGTACTGGTTCGCCAACGTTCCGGAGTGGGTGTGGATCATCTCCTTCTCCAGCGTGCTGATCGTGCTCAACGGCATCAGCGTGAAGACCTTCGGCAACTTCGAATACTGGTTTTCCACCATCAAGATCGCCGCCATCGTCGGCTTCATCATCCTGGCGGTGTACGTGGTGTTCGGCTCTGGCAACCCCGACTACGGGCTGCACAACTACAGCGCTCACGGCGGCTTCTTTCCCAACGGTTTCGAAGGCATGTGGATTGCCGTGATTGTGTCGATCTTCAGCTACCTGAGCGTGGAGATGATCGCGGTGGCGGCGGGCGAGGCCAAGGACCCGCAACGCGCGGTGAAACAGGCCTTTCGCGCCACCATCGTGCGCCTGGTGGTGTTCTATCTGCTGACCCTGGCGCTGATGCTGGCCATCGTGCCCTGGGCCCAGGCCGGAAAGGCCCAGAGCCCGTTCGTCACGGTGATGCAGACCATCGGTATTCCCGGGGCCACCGGGGTGATGAATTTCGTGATCCTGATCGCCGCGCTATCGGCGATGAACAGCCAGCTCTACATCACCACGCGGATGATGTTCAGCCTGTCCCGCGCCGGCTATGCGCCCAAGTCCATGGGGGCCCTGAGCAAGAACGGGATTCCGCTCAATGCCCTGCTGCTGTCCAGCTCCGGCATCGCCCTGGCGACCCTGGTCAACGTGCTGTACCCCGAGAGTTCGTTCACCCTGATGATGGCGATCTCGATGTTCGGCGCGATCTTCACCTGGTTCATGATCTTCCTCACCCATTACTGCTTCCGCCGCTATCACCAGCGCCACGGCGAGCAGCAGTTGTCGTTCCGCATGCGCCTGTTTCCCTACAGCACCCTGCTGGGGCTGGTGCTGATGGGGGCGGTGATGATCACCACCTTCTTCACCGAGGCGTTCAAGATGACCCTGGTGTTCGGGGTGCCGTTCCTGCTGTTGCTGACCCTGGTCTATTACCTGTGCTTTCGTAAGCCGCGGGTGGTCGCCGGCTTGTCGGAGGTCTGAAGCAAGGCCGCCCGGGCGGTCCTAGCGGCTGCCCAGGGGGCATTCCTCTCGCGCCTGTTGCAGGCTGGTCTCGAACAGCTCGAGCCGGCCCTGCAACTGCTGCAAATCCTCGATCTGCTGTTGCAGCTCGCGCTTTTTCTGCGCCAGGGCCGCCTGGGCCCGGTCCCAGGGGAAGGCCTGCCCCTGGTGGGTGGCGAACACCTGCTGCAGTTCCTTGAGCTTGAAGCCCAACTGCTGGGCGCACTTGATGAATATCAGTTGCTCGACGCTCTGCGCGTCATACAGGCGGTAGCGACCCTGGCGTGGCGCTTCGGGCAAGAGGCCGATGGCCTCGTAATGACGGATGCTCTTGACCGTGGTTCCGGACAGTTGCGCGGCTTGGCCGATGTACATGAAGGCTCCTTTTCCAGTACCGGGTCGTCGGGCGGTGGACGGCGTTGCGCATTATCCGGCGCTTTCACTGCTTGGCAAGGTGCTCCACTTGCAGCAGCCAGTCGGCCCGGCGTTCCTGGCTGGCGTCCAGCACCGGGCCGAAGGTCAGGGTGCGCAAGGGCTTGATGCCGCAGAAGGCCAGGGTGGTGCGGCGCATCTGCTGCAAGCCGGGCATGCGGTAGAACCAGCGGAAGTACCAGGGCGGTGTATCCATGGTCACCAGCAGGTGGGCGCTGCGGCCCTTTAGCAGCTGCTCCGGAAAGGCTTTGCCGGGGCGGTACTTGAAGGCGAAGCCCGGCAGCAGCACGCGATCGAGAAAGCCCTTCATCAGCGCCGGAATGCCGCCCCACCAGATGGGGAAGACCCAGGTCAGGTGCTCGGCCCAGAGGATGTCGGCCTGGGCCTGCTGCAGGTCTTCTTCCAGGGGCTGGATCTGGCGATAACCTTCGCGCAGCACCGGGTCGAAATGCAGGTCGCCGAGCCTGAGCTGGCGCACTTCATGGCCGGCTTCCTGCGCCGCTTTCACGTAGCGCTCGCTCAATGCCGCGCACAGGCTGTGGCGCGAAGGGTGGCCGAGAATCACCAGGATGCGTTTGCTCATTGCCGTGGTCCTTGAGGAATAAACCCCAAGGCTAAAGTCTGCCCCTAAGGGGAGAGTCAAGGCTCCAGCAGCGCACGGCACAAGCCCTGGGCATACAGGGGCAGGGCGTCGAAGTCGCGGGCGCACAGCAGCAAGCGGCGGCGTGCCCAGGCCTCGTTCAAGGGGCGGCTTTGCAGAGCCAGGTGCAGGTTGCGTTGCAGGGCCGCCAGGGGCACCAGGGCCAGCCCGGCGCCGCGGGCCACCATGCGCAGCACGGCGTCGAAGCCTTCGGCGCGGATGCGCAACTGCATGCGCCGGCCCAGGTGCAGGGCCTGTTCCTCCAGGTACACCGCCAGGGCGCTGTGGCTGGCCAGGCCGACATAGTCGTGGGCCAGGCTGTCGCTGAAGCTGGGGGCCGCCAGGGCACCCAAGGGGTGGTCCGGGGGCATCACCAGCACCAGTGGGTCGTCGCGAAAGGCCCGGGTCATCAGGCCCTGAGTGTCCACCGCATCGGAGACGATCCCCAGGTCCGCCGCGCCCTGGCGCAGGGCGTGGGTGATGCGCTGGCTGGGCAGCTCCTGCAGCTCGATATCGACATGGGGCTGGCTGTGCAGGAAGTCTGCCAGCAGCTCTGGCAGGTACTCGCTGAGTGCGGTGGTGTTGCACAACAGGCGCACCTGGCCCTTGACCCCCCTGGCGTATTCGCCAAGGTCCTGCTGCAGGTGCTCGGCGTACAGCAGCAGCGTTCGCGCGTGCTGGGCCAGGGCCTTGCCGGCGGCTGTCGGGCGGATGCCACGACGCCCGCGTTCGAGAAACTCGATGCCCAGCGAGGCCTCCATGGCGCGGATTCGAGCGCTGGCGGCGGCCAGCGACAAGTGGCTGCGAGCGGCACCGGCGGTGATGTTGCCGGCCTCCAGAATGTTCAGGTACAGGCGCAGGTCGATCAGGTCGAAGTGCATGGGGCATCTCTCGGGGAGCGTCATTTTTGTAGGAGCCGGCTTGCCGGCGAAGAGGCCGCTGGGTTTTGCGCAAATCTCGAAATCGCTTTCGCTGGCAAACCAGCTCCTACTGCGGTACGGGCCATAGGTTTTTGTATGTGCCTATTGCCGGGCAAGAGGCTGGCTCAGTATATGGCAGATTTTCAGCAGGGCGGGCAGGGCGCAGGATAGGCCCATGAACAGCTCGCTCGCGTTTTATCAGAATCTCGGAGTGGCCCTTTCCCTGTTGGTGATCGGCACTTTTGTGCTGGCCGGCATGGTCAAGGGGGTGATCGGTCTTGGCCTGCCCACCGTGGCCATGGGCCTCTTGGGGTTGGCTATGGCGCCGGCGCAGGCTGCGGCCCTGCTGATCATTCCGGCGACCCTGACCAATCTCTGGCAACTGGCCTTTGGCGGGCATCTGCCGGCCTTGCTCAAGCGCCTGTGGCCGATGCTGCTGGCGATCTTTGCCGGCACCGCCGCCGGCTCCCTGTGGCTGGGAATCGACGCCGGGCATTGGGTGGTGCGGGGCTTGGGGGCGGCGCTACTGCTATATGCCCTGAGCGGCTTGCTGTTGCCGACCCTGCGAGTGTCGGCGGCCCAGGAGCGCTGGCTGGGGCCGCTGTGCGGGCTGGTCACCGGGGTCATCACCTCGGCCACCGGGGTGTTCGTGATTCCGGCGGTGCCCTACCTGCAAGCCCTGGGGCTGAACAAGGATCAGCTGGTGCAGGCCCTGGGCCTGTCGTTCACCGTCTCGACCCTGGCCCTGGCCGGCGGCCTGCTGTGGCGCGGCGCCCTGGGCGGCGCCGAGCTGGGGGCCTCGCTGCTGACCCTGGCCCCGGCGCTGCTGGGCATGTGGCTGGGGCAGTGGTTGCGCCAGCGCATCAGCGCCCAGTTGTTCAAGCGGGTGTTCTTTGTCGGCATGGGCCTCTTGGGCGGGCACTTGCTGATCAGCGGCTAGACCTTTTGCTCAGCGGCCAGCCGCGGCCGGGCTGAGCATGTCGATGGCGCGGATCTCGAAGTCGCGCTCCAGGTAGTCCATGCGCGTGTCGAGGAACTGCTGCATGTGCGGCAGGCTGGAGTGGCTATCCAGCGCCTCCTGGGAAGCCCAGACCTCGTAGAAAATGAACAGGCTCGGGTCCTGTCGGTCCCGCAGCATGTGGTATTCGATGCAGCCGGCTTCAGCGCGGCTGGCGGCTACATGGCCGAGAAAGAACGCCTCGAAGGCATCAGCCCGTTCCGGGCGGGTCTTGGCGTGAAGGATGAAGGCCTGGGGTGTGGGCATAAGGAGCACTCTTGCTGATGGGGAGGTCGGCAAAAATTCTAAGGCAACAATCAACCGTTGATTCGTGCGTTTGAGTCAAATGTATTTTGAACAACCCGGGCTTATTCTCCGGCCCTGGCCTGATTAACCTGCCGCCATCGTTTTCAATCTTTACAGCCCGCCGCCATCGATGCGCAACGGGTTGTTCCCGATGAGGCTGGATCATGAAAAAAGTACTGCTGCTCAATGGCGCCAAGCAATTCGCCCACTCCGATGGCCGCTATAACGCGACCCTGCACGACACCGCCCTGGCGGTGCTCGACCGGGGTGGTGTGGAGGTCAAGGTCACCCATATCGACGAGGGTTATGACATCCAGGAAGAAGTGGCGAAGTTTCTCTGGGCCGACGTGGTCGTCTACCAGATGCCCGGCTGGTGGATGGGCGCACCGTGGATCGTCAAGAAATACATCGACGAAGTCTTCACCGAAGGCCACGGCAGCCTCTACGCCAGCGACGGCCGGACCCGCTCCGATGCCTCGCAGAAGTACGGCAGCGGCGGCCTGATCCAGGGCAAGCAGTACATGCTTTCGCTGACCTGGAACGCCCCGCAGCAAGCCTTCGACGATCCCACCGACTTCTTCGAGGCCAAGGGCGTGGACGCGGTCTACTTCCCGTTCCACAAGGCCAACCAGTTCCTGGGCATGAGCGCCCTGCCGACTTTCCTCTGCGTGGACGTGATGAAACGCCCGAACATCGAAGGCGATGTGCAGCGTTACGAGGAACACCTCAAGGCAGTGTTCAATCTGCCGGGCTGAATCCGGCTACTATTGAGTGCCTTGAAACTCAGGGGCGATGTTGCCCCGCTGCCGCCAGAGGACTCATGTGAAAGCCCGATCCGACGAGTTGCAAGTCTTCGTCTGTGTCATCGAGTGCGGCTCGATTTCCGCCGCCGCCGAGCAGTTGGCCCAGACCCCTTCGGCGGTCAGCCGCAGCTTGTCGCGGCTGGAGGCCAAGCTCGACACCACGCTGATCAACCGCACCACGCGACGCATGGACCTGACCGAGGAAGGGCGCTACTTCTTCGAACAGGCCAAGCTGATCCTCGATCAGATGGACGAGCTCGAAGAGCGCCTGTCCTCGCGCCAGCGCAACCCGTCCGGGCGCCTGCGGATCAACGCTGCGTCGCCCTTCATGCTGCACGCCATCGTTCCCTATGTGGCCGAGTTCCGCAGCCTGTACCCGGATATCCAGCTGGAACTCAACAGCAACGACCTGATCATCGACCTGCTGGAGCAGAGCACCGATATCGCCATCCGCATCGGGGTGCTGGCGGATTCCACCCTGCATGCCCGCTCCCTGGGCTGCAGCCCGCTGCACATCCTCGCCAGCCCTGACTACCTGGCCCGCCACGGTACGCCGCAGAGCGTGGCCGAACTGGCCGGGCACACCCTGCTGGGCTTCACCCAGACCGAGACCCTCAACCACTGGCCGCTGCGCCATGTGCATGGCGACCGCTGGCAGATCCAGCCGGGCATCAGCGCCTCCAGCGGCGAGACCCTGCGCCACCTGGCGCTGGAAGGGCAGGGCATTGCCTGCCTGTCGCACTTCATGACCATCGACGACATCCGCGCCGGGCGCCTGCAACCGGTGCTGGCCTCGTTCAACAGCGGTTATCGCCAGCCGATCAACGCCGTGTACTACCGCAACTCGCAACTGGCCCTGCGCATCCAGTGCTTCCTGGATTTCATCCAGGGCAAGCTGGCCGATTACGCCAACCCCGAGTTCCAGGGCTGAAGGCTCCCCCCATTCCCCGCCTATCCCCCGTAGGAGCCGGCTTGCCGGCGAAGGGGCCCCCGGGTTTTGCGCAACTCTTGAAGTTGCATTCGCTGGCAAGCCAGCTCCTACGGTTATCCATGGCGGAGGCTTGGGACGTTCGTGCCACGATTGGCGATTGCTCAACCCCCCGTCTCGGGCCTAAGGTTCTTGCCGTTCAATAACAAGAAAAGGAAGGACCTATGCGCATTCTGTTGTTCAAGACCCTGGCCCTGACGGCCGCCATCGCCGCCAGCAGCTCGGCCTTCGCCGTGACCCTGGAAGGCGGCGCGGTGGCCGCGCCCAACCAGTACGGCGCCGATGTCGCGGCGCAGATCCTCAAGAAGGGCGGCAACGCGGTGGATGCCTCGGTGGCCACGGCCTTCGCCCTGGCCGTGACCTACCCCGAGGCCGGCAACATCGGTGGCGGCGGGTTCATGACGATGTACATCGACGGCAAACCCTACTTCCTCGACTACCGGGAAACCGCGCCCAAGGCCGCGACCCGGAACATGTACCTGAATGAAAAGGGCGAGGTGATCGAGAACCTGAGCCTGGTGGGCGCTCGCGCTGCCGGGGTGCCGGGTACGGTGATGGGCCTGTGGGAGGCGCACCAGAAGTTCGGCAAGCTGCCCTGGAGCGAGCTGATCACTCCGGCCGTGGGCTACGCGAAAAACGGCTTCAAGGTGGCCGACAAGCAGTACCAGTACCGCGAGGATGCGTTGAAGCTGTTCAACGGCACCACCAACTTCGGCGACTACTTCGGCAGCATGAAACCGGGCGAGACCTTCCGTCAGCCGGAACTGGCCGCGACCCTGGAGCGCATCGCCGACCAGGGCGCCAAGGAGTTCTACAGCGGCAAGACCGCCGACTTGCTGGTGGCGCAGATGCAGGCCGACAAGGGCCTGATCACCAAGCAGGACCTGCAGGACTACAAGGTCCAGTGGCGCCAGCCGCTGCAGGTGACCTTCCGTGGCAACACCCTGTACACCGCGCCGCCGCCCAGCTCTGGCGGGGTGGCCCTGGCGCAGTTGATCAGCATCAAGGAAGAGCGCGCGGCGGACTTCAAGGGTGTGGAGCTCAATTCGGCCAAGTACATTCACCTGCTGGCGGAAATCGAAAAGCGGGTGTTCGCCGACCGCGCCGACTACCTGGGCGACCCGGCGTTTTCCGATGTTCCGGTCAAGCAACTGACCGACCCGGCGTATCTGAAAAAACGCGCCGCCGAGGTCAACCCCAACGCCATCTCGGCTACCGAGAAAGTGCGCCCCGGGCTTGAGCCGCACCAGACCACCCACTTCTCCATCGTCGATGCCCAGGGCAACGCGGTGAGCAACACCTACACCCTGAACTGGGACTATGGCAGCGGCGTGGTGGTCAAGGGCGCGGGCTTTTTGCTCAACGACGAAATGGACGACTTCAGCGCCAAGCCGGGCGTGGCCAACGCCTTCGGCGTAGTGGGCGGCGACGCCAACGCCATCGCCCCGGGCAAGCGCATGCTGTCCTCCATGAGCCCGAGCCTGGTGACCCGCGATGGCAAGGTCACCCTGGTGCTGGGCACCCCCGGAGGTTCGCGGATCTTCACCTCGATCTTCCAGGTGCTGAACAACCTCTACGACTACCACCTGCCCCTGGAAAAGGCCGTGGCCGCGCAGCGCGTGCATCACCAGCTGCTGCCCAAGGACACGATCTACTACGACGCCTATGCGCCGCTCACCGGCAAGGTGGCCGACGAGCTCAAGGCCATGGGCTACACCCTGGAAGACCAGGGCTGGGAGATGGGCGATATCCAGGCCATCCGGGTCAATGGCACCGCGCTTGAAACCGCTTCCGACCCACGTGGCCGCGGTGTCGGCAAGGTCGTCAAATAACCGCTGACCCCCTGTAGGAGCTGGCCGGGCGGTGTTCCGCTTGCCGGCGAAAGGGCACGCAAGCCTGGCGCCAGGTCGAGCGGCCTCTTCGCTGGCAAGCCAGCTCCTACCTTCGTTGTGCAGGCGCCGACGGCCGGCTGGTCGGAGGCGGCTCAATTTCGTAACATTCCCCGCCTTCTTTCCGCACTTCCCAGGGCCGCGCCTGCCGGTCCGTCTATCAGGTCAATCATGAAAGCAAAACGTCTGCGTGCCGATGTCCTGGCCGGACTCACCACCTCCTTTGCCTTGCTGCCCGAGTGCATCGCCTTCGCCCTGGTGGCCCACCTCAACCCGTTGATGGGCCTGTATGGCGCGTTCTTCATCTGCACCCTGACGGCGCTGTTCGGCGGTCGGCCGGGCATGGTGTCCGGCGCTGCCGGTTCCATGGCGGTGGTGATCGTCGCCCTGGTAGTGCAGCACGGTGTGCAGTACCTGTTGGCCACGGTGCTGCTGGGCGGGCTGGTGATGGTCGCCTTCGGCCTGCTGCGCCTGGGCAAGCTGGTGCGCATGGTGCCGCACCCGGTGATGCTGGGCTTCGTCAACGGCCTGGCGATCGTCATCGCCCTGGCCCAGCTGGAACATTTCAAGAGCGGCGAACACTGGCTCAGCGGCCAGCCGCTGTACCTGATGGCCGGGCTGGTGGCATTGACCATGGCCATCGTCTACCTGCTGCCGCGCCTGACCCGGGCGGTGCCACCGGCCCTGGTGGCGATCCTCGGGGTCGGCGCGCTGGTCTACCTGCTGGGCCTGCCGACCCGCACCCTGGGGGACATGGCCCACATCGCCGGCGGCCTGCCGAGCCTGGCGCTGCCCCAGGTGCCGTGGAACCTGGAGACCCTGGGCATCATCGCGCCCTATGCGTTCCTGATGGCCATGGTCGGCCTGCTGGAAACCCTGCTGACCCTCAACCTCACCGACGAAATCACCGAAAGCCGCGGCTACCCGGACCGTGAATGCGTGGCCCTGGGCGCGGCCAATGTGGTCTCGGGAATGTTCGGCGGCATGGGTGGCTGCGCGATGATCGGCCAGACCGTGATCAACCTCAGTTCCGGTGGTCGCGGGCGTTTGTCGGGCGTGGTGGCGGGCGCTCTGATCCTGCTGTTCGTGCTGTTTCTCTCACCGCTGATCGAGCGCATCCCCCTGGCGGCGCTGGTGGGGGTGATGTTCGTGGTGTCGCAGCAGACCTTCGCCTGGGCGTCCCTGCGGGTGATTAACAAGGTGCCGCTCAACGATGTGCTGGTGATCCTCGCGGTGACCGTGATCACCGTGTTCACCGACCTGGCCATGGCGGTGTTCTGCGGCATCGTCATTGCCGCCCTCAACTTCGCCTGGCAGCAGGCCCGCGAGCTGTACGCCGACAGCCACCTGGAAGCCGACGGCAGCAAGCACTACCAACTGCATGGCACCCTGTTCTTCGCCTCCACCACGCCGTTTCTCAACCAGTTCGATCCGGCGGGCGATCCTCGGCACGTGACTGTCGACTGTCGCCACCTGAGTTTTGTCGACTACTCGGCCATCGCCGCGCTGAAAACCCTGCGCGAGCGTTATGCCAAGGCCGGCAAGCAGTTGCGGGTGCTGCACCTGTCCGAGCGCTGCAAGAAGCTGCTCAAGCGTGCCCGAGAGCATCACGACTGAGATCGGCCACCGCGGCAGTGGATGAAAATACCCACTGCCGATTTTCATAAGCCGGCCTTTCACTTAGCTGTTCGCGACAAAGCCTGCCTCTTTACGAAAATAAGTTTCACTCGGTTTGAAGTTCACCTTTCTAAGTGATTAATGAATTTCACAACCATTCGAAAGTGACGCTGTTTTCAAGGAGGACGCCATGGCTCCCGCTACGGGTTCTTGGCTGCTGGGCTACGCCGCAGTCGCCATCATTGCGCTGATCGTGTTGATCGCCCGCTACCGACTCAACCCCTTTATCGTCATCACCCTGGTGTCGGTGGGCCTGGCGCTGATGGCCGGCATGCCGCCTTCCGGAGTGGTGAGCGCCTACGAGGCCGGGGTTGGCAAGACCCTGGGGCATATCGCCCTGGTGGTGGCATTGGGCACCATGCTCGGCAAGCTGATGGCCGAATCTGGTGGTGCCGAGCAGGTGGCGCGCACCCTGATCGACCGCTTCGGCGAACGCAACGCCCACTGGGCCATGGTCTGCATCGCCTTCCTGGTAGGGCTGCCGCTGTTCTTCGAAGTGGGTTTCGTACTGCTGGTGCCAATTGCCTTTACCGTGGCGCGGCGGGTCGGGGTGTCGCTGCTGATGGTGGGCTTGCCCATGGTCGCCGGGCTCTCGGTGGTGCACGCCCTGGTGCCGCCGCACCCGGGAGCGATGCTGGCGGTGCAGGCCTATCAGGCGTCGGTGGGGCAGACCCTGGTGTATGCGCTGCTGATCGGTGTGCCCACGGCGATCATCGCCGGGCCGCTGTACGCGCGGTTCATCGTGCCGCACATCCACCTGCCGGCGCAGAACCCCCTGGAGCGCCAGTTCATCGCCCGCGAGCCGCGCCTGCGCCTGCCGAGTTTCCGCCTGACCTTGGCCACCATCCTGCTGCCGGTGGTGCTGATGCTTCTCGGCGGCTGGGCCAACCTGCTGGCCGAGCCCGGCACCGGCCTCAACCAGTTCCTGCTGTTTATCGGCAACTCGGTGATCGCCCTGCTGGTGGCCACCCTGGTGAGTTTCTGGACCCTGGGGCTGGCCCAGGGCATGAACCGCGAATCGATCCTCAAGTTCACCAACGAATGCCTGGCGCCCACCGCCAGCATCACCCTGCTGGTGGGGGCCGGCGGCGGCCTCAACCGCATTCTCATCGACTCCGGGGTGACCGAGCAGATCGTCGGCCTGGCCCATGAGTTCCAGCTCTCGCCGCTGTGGATGGGCTGGCTGTTCGCGGTGCTGATGCGGGTCGCCACCGGTTCGGCCACCGTGGCCCTGACCACCGCTTCCGGGGTGGTGGCGCCGGTGGCTGTCGGCCTGGGCTACCCGCACCCGGAGCTGCTGGTGATCGCCACCGGCGCCGGCTCGGTGATTCTTTCCCACGTCAACGACGGCGGCTTCTGGCTGGTGAAGGAATACTTCAATATGACCGTCATCCAGACCTTCAAGACCTGGACCGTGCTGGAGACCCTGATCTCGGTGATCGCCTTCGGCCTGACCCTGGTCCTCGCGGAGTTTTTGTAGATGGACATCCTTTACCAGATCCGCTCGCGCCTGGATTTTCTCAGCGCCGGGGAAGGGCGGATCGCCCGGCTGATGCTCGACGATGTGGGCTTTGCCGCCTCTGCCAGCCTTGACGAACTGGCCCGCCGCGCTGAAGTCAGCGCCGCCACCCTGTCGCGCTTTGCCCGCAGCGTCGGCTGCCGCGACTTGCGCCAGTTGCGCCTGCAGCTGGCCCAGGCCAGTGGGGTGGGCAGCCGCTTCCTGGACCCTGCCGGCACCCCGGAACAGTCCGGGTTCTACCGGCAGATCGTTGGCGATATCGAAGCTGCGCTGCACCAGCATCTGGCCGGTTTCGAGGAGGCCCAATTCGCCGATGCGGTGCGCTTGCTGGGGCGCGCGCGGATGATCCACGCCTTCGGCATGGGCGGCTGCTCGACCCTGTGCAGCAGCGAGTTGCAAGTGCGCCTGGTACGCCTGGGCTACCCCATTGCCGCCTGCCACGACCCGGTGATGATGCGCGTCACCGCCGCCGCCCTGGGGCCGCAGCACGCGGTGATCGCCTGTTCGCTGACCGGTATCACCCCCGAGCTGCTGGAGGCGGTGGCCCTGGCCCGTACCTACGGCGCCGGGATCCTGGCCATTACCTTGCCCGACTCGCCCCTGGCGCAATTGGCGGATGTGCTGCTGCCGCTGCACAGCGCCGAGACCTCGCTCATCTACAAACCCACCGCGGCCCGCTACGGCATGCTGTTGGCCATTGATGTGCTGGCCACCGAGCTGGCCCTGGCCCTGCCCGATGACAACCAGGAACGCCTGCGACGGATCAAGCTGGCCCTGGACCATTACCGTGGCGGCGACGATTGCCTGCCCCTGGGAGACTGACATGCGCTACCACACGCTGATCCGCAACGCCCTGATCATTGACGGCAGCGACCGTCCCGGTTACCCCGCCGACCTGGCCATCCTCGACGGGCGCATCGCGCGCATCGGCGATCTGTCCGCGGCCAGCGCCGAGCAAGAGATCGACGCCGCCGGGCGGGTGCTGGCCCCGGGTTTCATCGATGTGCACACCCATGACGACACGGTGGTGATCCGCCAGCCGCAGATGCTGCCCAAGCTCAGCCAGGGGGTGACCACGGTGATCGTCGGCAACTGCGGGATCAGCGCCGCGCCGGTGACCCTCAAGGGCGACCCGCCGGACCCGATGAACCTGCTGGGCGAGCGCTCGATGTTCGTCTACCCGCGTTTTCGTGACTACCGCGCGGCGGTGGATGCCGCGCGCCCGGCGATCAACGTGGCGGCGCTGGTGGGGCACACCGCGCTGCGCAGCAACCATCTGCCGGACCTGTTTCGCACGGCCACGGCCGATGAAATCAGCGCCATGCGCGTGCAACTGCGCGAAAGCCTGGAGGACGGCGCCCTCGGCCTGTCCAGCGGGCTGGCCTACGCCAGCGCGTTTTGCGCCGAGACCGATGAAGTGCTGCAACTGGCCCAGGAATTGACGGCGTTCGGCGCGGTGTACACCACCCATTTGCGCAGCGAGTTCGAGCCGGTGCTGGAGGCCATGGACGAAGCTTTTCTGATTGGTCGCGCGGCCCGGGCACCGGTGATCGTCTCGCACCTCAAGTGCGCCGGCGCCGGCAACTGGGGGCGCAGCCCGCAACTGCTGGCGGCCCTGGAAAACGCCGCCCGGGAACACCCGGTGGGCTGCGACTGCTATCCCTACGCCGCCAGTTCCTCGACCCTGGACCTCAAGCAGGTCACCGATGCCTACCGCATCACCATCACCTGGTCCACACCGCACCCCGAGCAGGGCGGTCGCGACTTGAGCGAGATCGCCGCTGACTGGGGCGTCAGCCTGCTGGCCGCCGCCGAGCGCCTGCAACCGGCGGGGGCGGTGTACTACGGCATGGATGAAAACGATGTGCGGCGCATCCTCGCCCATCCGCTGTCGATGGTCGGCTCCGATGGCCTGCCGGAAGATCCTTTCCCCCATCCAAGGTTGTGGGGCGCCTTCCCCCGGGTACTCGGGCACTTCAGCCGCGACCTGGGCCTGTTCCCGCTGCACACTGCGGTGCACAAGATGACCGGGCTGTCCGCGGCGCGCTTCGGCCTGCACCAGCGTGGCGAGATCCGCGAAGGGCACTGGGCCGACCTGGTGCTGTTCGACCCGGCGCGGGTGCGCGACGTGGCGGATTTCAAGGAGCCGCAGCGCGCCGCGCAAGGCATCGATGGGGTCTGGGTCAATGGCGTGTGCAGTTTTGCCCAGGGCCGGGCCAACGGTGAACGTCAGGGGCGCTTCCTGCCCCGGGAAGGTGACCTGCGCCCGGGATTTGCATCCGCTGGCTGATTTGTTGACCTCCATCACAATGATGGCGCTGTGCTATTAAAGAATCCCCGAGCGGCGCCGAACTGCTGATAATCGCCGTCTGTATAGTCGGCTCATTTCAGTCAGGGAGTCGCGCAATGAGCTTTGGCAAAACCACCCCCATCCTGCGGATCTTCGATGAAGCCAAGGCCCGGGAGTTTTACCTCGATTTCCTGGGTTTCTCCCTGGATTGGGAACACCGCTTCGAAGCCGATTTTCCGCTGTACATGCAGGTCTCGCGGGGCGAGTGCGTGCTGCACCTTACCGAGCACCATGGCGACTGCTCGCCGGGTGCGGCCCTGCGGATCGAGACCGATGAACTGGAAACCTTCCAGCAGCAGTTGCTGGCCAAGCAGTACCGCTTCTCCCATCCGCAGATCCAGGCCATGCCCTGGGGCAGTCAGGACATGACCATCAGCGACCCGTTCGGCAATCGCCTGGTGTTCACCAACGCCATCAGCGTGTAACGGGTTTCAGGCCTTGCCGGAGCTCTGCGCGCTCAGGCGGAACTGCCCCGGGGTCAGCCCGGTGCGGGTCTTGAAACTGCGGTGGAACGAGCGCGGTTCGGTGAAACCCAGGCAATCGGAGATGCCCTGGATCGACAGCTCGCTGTGGCGCAGATAGTGCTCGGCCAGCTCCTGGCGCAGGTCGTCGAGAATCTGCTGGTATGAAGTGCCAGCCTGTTGCAGTTGGCGCTGCAGGGTGCGTACCGACAGGTGCAGGTGCTGCGCCACCTGCTCCTTGCGCGGCAGGCCGTCCTTGAGCAACTGGCGCAGCACGTTGTGCACCTGCAAGGCCAGGGGCGCATCGCCCAGGGAAGCCATCATCGCCTGGGCATGTTCTTCCAGGGTCTTGAGCAGGCGCGCGTCGGCCTGGCGCAGGGGCATCTGCAGGTACTCCAGCGGCGCCACCAGCGCCGAGCAGGGTTGCTGGAACAGCACCGGGCAGCCGAACAACGCCTCGTACTGCGCCGCCTCGACGGGTTCCGGCAGGGCGTGTTCGAACCACACCGCGCTGGGCGACAACTGCGAATCGGCGATCCAGCGCGCATACAACAGCCAGGACGCCAGGACGTTTTCCACCAGGTGGCGGCGGATGTCCGGGCGCTGATGGCGGCAACTCCAGATCAGCCGCACCTGGTTGCCAGCGACTTCGGCGCGGCTGGTGCCCATGTCCCCCACCAGTTTTTCGAACGGCATGATGCGGCCCATGGCTTCGCCGAGGGTCGCGCAGTTCATGGTGATGTAGCCCAGCACATTCCACGAGCTGGGTTTGACGAAGCGCGCCGAATTGAGCCCGAACAGC
>NZ_VYKE01000378.1:0-1337 GCF_032424515.1 Pseudomonas sp. JV245A | reverse complement strand
GCTCCAGGTGCACCTCGATCCATTCCCCGACCTGCACCGCGCCCAGGTAGTCGAGGGTCATGCTGGCGGTGATCAACGGCAAGGGCGGATCGCTGGAAAACGCCATGGCGTAGCCCATGCCGATGTCCGCCAGGGTGGCGATGATGCCGCCATGCACCGTGCCCCGGCCGTTGGCGTGGCGGGTGTCGGCGCGCAGGCCGACGCGCAGTTCGCTGCCACTGCCGCAGCCGTAGACCGGGCCGATCAGTTCCAGCAGCGGGCTGCTGCGGGGCAAGGGGGCAAAGCCTGGGGGGATAGCCGACTCGCGCATGACGCACTCCTTGATCTGCGCCGAAACACCGTCGTCCCGGGCTGCCACAGGTGTAGCCCTGAACCCGCTCCGCGCCTATCAGCATCAGCCAGGAAAATTATCCTCGATAAGCCCAGCCGGGATCGTGGTCTTTCCCCGAACGACGGTAAGATGCGCACCTGCGACCCTGTCGCCGATTCATCCCTCAAGGAGCCCCCATGCAACATCAGGACGATCACCCTGCGAAATTCCGTCGACTGGCCCTGGCCCTGTTCGGCGCCCTGGCCCTCAGCGCCTGCTCTCCCGGCGACCACAACAGCAGCGCCGTGGCCTTGGGCGGGGCCCAGGGCAAGGCCGGCGCGCAATTGGCCTATGAGCATGAACTGAGCCTGTCGCTGCCAGCCGCGCAGATCGGTCCGCGCCTGGCGCAAACCCGCGAAGCCTGCGAGAAGGCCCAGTTCGGCCCGTGCAATATCCTGCGCCTGGAACAGGGCAAGTACCGCGCCCAGGTGACGCTGCGAATAGTTCCGGACGGTGTGGAGCCCATCGTCCAGCAGGCCTCCCAGGGCGCGGAACTGGGCGAGCGCATCACCAGCGCCGAAGACCTGGCCGATGCCGTGGCCGATGTGCAGCGCCAGCAGCAGCGGCTCAAGGCCCAACAGCAGCGCCTGGACGAACTGGCGGCGCGCAAGGACATCAGCGTCAGCGACCTGATTGCCCTGAGCCGGGAACAGGCCGGCATCGAGAACGACCTGCAGGCCCTGGCCCAGACCGCCGCCGGCCAGCAACGCCGCCTGGACACCAACCTCCTGACCCTGAAGTTCCTGCCCAGCGACGGCGTCCAGCGCGAATCCAGCCTCAAGCGCGCCTTCAGCAACCTGCTGGACAACCTGGCCGACGGCACCGCCGAGGCCCTGGAGAAAGGCAGCTATGTGCTGCCCTTCGTGATCCTGGCCTTCCCCCTGGTGCTGCTGTGGGTCTGGCTGTGGCGCAAATTCGTGCGCCGGCGCCCCTGACCCCACCCGTAGGAGCCGGCTTGCCGGCGAAG
>NZ_VYKE01000377.1:0-1341 GCF_032424515.1 Pseudomonas sp. JV245A | reverse complement strand
GAGATCGACTGCCCGAGGCGCTTGTAGTCGCTGCGCAGCACCAGCAGTTGCTGGCCCTCCGGCCCCAGTTGCAGGTTGCCCTGCAGGCCGGCGCGCTCCAGTTGCGGCAGTTCCTGGTCCCACAGTGAGCGCGAGCGCCAGTGCACATCGGCAAAATCGATACGGAAATAGTGCCCCGAAAACGGCCGCTGGTAGGCCGGCGACAGACGCCGTTCATCCAGCTGCAGCCCCTGAGGGCCGCGCACCAGGGCCAGCAGCAGGCTCTCGCTGTCGTTGCGCAGGCCGGCTTCCAGGTAGCGTTGCAAGCCCACCTCGAACAGCCAGAGGCTGGTCTGCGCCAGCACCAGCCCGACCACCACCATCACCGTGATCAGGCCCAGGCTCAGGCGGCGCTGGATCGATCTCACGAAGTGGTTCCCCCGAACAGATAACCCTGGCCGCGGCGGGTTTCGATCACACTGCGGCCCAGCTTGCGCCGCAGGTGGTTGACGTGAACTTCGAGGACGTTGGAATCGCGCTCGGTTTCACCGTCGTAGAGGTGTTCGGCCAGGTGGCTTTTGGAAAGGATCTGCTGCGGGTGCAGCATGAAATAGCGCAACAGGCGGAACTCCGCGGCGGTCAGCAAGACATCCTGGCCGTCGCGGACCACACATTGCCGGCCCTCGTCCAGGTGCAGCCCGGCGGCCTGCAGGGTCTGCTGGTTGGCCTGGCCATGGGAGCGGCGCAGCAGGGCCTGGACCCGCAGGTGCAGCTCTTCGGGATGGAACGGTTTGCTCAGGTAATCGTCGGCGCCGGCCTTGAGCCCCTCGATGCGCTCGGCCCAGGAGCCGCGGGCGGTGAGGACCAGCACCGGCGTTGCCAGGCCATCGGCGCGCCACTTTCGCAGCACCTCCAGGCCCGGCACCCCGGGCAGGCCGAGGTCGAGGATGATCAGGTCATAGGGTTCGCTGGCGCCCTGGTACAGCGCGTCGCGGCCGTCGGCCAGCCAGTCCACGGCGTAGCCCTGGCGGTTCAGGCCTTCAAGCAGTTCATCGGCCAGGGATACGTGGTCTTCCACCACAAGCAGGCGCATCAGTCGTCTTCCTCATCTTTCAACAAACGCCCGGTGGCGGCTTCCAGGTCCAGCTCGCGAACCACCCCGTCCACGGTCAACAGCTCGACTTCATAGATGTACACATCGTGCTTTTCTTCCAGCTCGGCCTCCAGCAGCTTGGCCCCGGGGTAACGGTCCATGGCCTGCTTGAGCAGTTGCTCCAGGGGCAGGATCACCCCTTGCTGGCGCAGGCGCAGGGCCTCGTCCTGGTCCAGGTCGCGGGCCATGGCCAGGGAGCAGAACAGCAG
>NZ_VYKE01000376.1:0-1342 GCF_032424515.1 Pseudomonas sp. JV245A | reverse complement strand
GGTGCGGCGCCGGCGCACGGGTTTCCGGCAAGGCCCGGGCGCACCAGCCGAGCAAGGCCAGGGCCAGCACCAGCAACCCGGCCAGTGCGCCCTGGTAGCCCCAGGCCCGCACCAGCCCGGCGCCACTGAACAGGCCAATGGCCGGGCTGGCCGCCAGGACCATACCCACCAGGGAAAACACCCGCACCAGTTCACTGCCGCGAAACAGGTCGCGCAGCAGGGTCTGGGTCACCACCGAGCCCGCCGCCACGCCCAGGGCGGCGAGGGCCTGGCACAGCAACAGCGCGGTAAAACTCTGCACCTGCAATTGCAGCCCGATGGCCAGGACGTACAGCGTCAGGCCACCCAGCAAGGCCGGGCGCCGGCCCCAAAGATCGCTCAAGCGCCCCCACAGCAGCACCCCCGGGGCAAACCCCAGGACAAACACCGAAAGGCTCTGGGCCGCTTGCGCGGGGGCCACGCCAAAGGCCCGGCCAAGATCGGCCAGGGCCGGGCTGTAGAGGGTCTGGGCGAGCTGCGGGAACATCAGCAGGGCCAGGGCCAGGGGCAACAGGGAACGGGGATTCATCAGGCAGTGCTCGGCAAAAAAAACATGCCGGCGATTCTAGGCAGCGGCGCCTGGCGTATTATCGCAACCCTGCCAACAAACATCGGAAGTACGCCAATCATGGCCTGGCTCGAACCACAGGCACTCTTCGACCCCGACCGCTTCGACGCCCCCCTGCTGGGCATCGCCGCGACCCTCGGCGACCACGACTCCGGCCTGCACCGCCACCGCCGCGGGCAATTGCTGTACACCCGCCAGGGCTGCACGCGGATCACCCTGGACCATCGCCTGTGCCTGCTGCCGCCCTCGCGGGCGGCGTGGATTCCCCCGGGGGTCACGCACCGCGCGCAAATGCAGCAGAGCGTGGACTACCGTTCGCTGTACTTCAGCGCCGAACTGAGCCGGCGCCTGCCGGCCGAAGTGGCGGTGATCGAGGTCAGCCCGCTGCTCCAGGCCGTGCTGGAACCCATGGCCCAGGCCGCCTTCGACTGCGACTGGAGCCAGGGCCGCTACCCGCACCTGCTGGGCCTGTGCATCGAGGAAATCCGCCAGGCCCTGCACCAGCCCCTGTCGCTGCCCCTGCCCCTGCCCCGGGACAAACGCCTGCAACCGCTGCTGGCGGACCTGGAGCAACTGCCGCCGCAATTGCAGGTACTGGCCACCCGGGTCGGCGCCAGCAGCCGCACCATCGGCCGGATCTTCCAGCGTGAAACCGGCCTGAGCTACCAGCAATGGCGCCAGCAGTGGCGGCTGATGCGCGCCATCGAACTGCTCGCCACAGGCCGCGGCATCGGC
>NZ_VYKE01000375.1:0-1351 GCF_032424515.1 Pseudomonas sp. JV245A | reverse complement strand
TTTCCTCGGTGACGCTGTTGAGCTCTTCAGCCGCCGAAGCCAACTGGGTGGCGGAACCGGAGATGCGCTGCAGGGTGTCGCGCAGTTTTTCCTGCATCTTGGCCATGGCCTGCAACAGGCGCCCGGCCTCGTCACTGCCATCGACCTTGATCGGCCGGGTCAGGTTGCCCTCGGCGATTTCCTCGGCGGCGCCCAGGGCGTTGGCGATGGGCTGGGTGATGCTGCGGGTCAGCAGCCAGGCGAAGAGGAAGGTCAGGCCAGTAGCCAGCACCAGCAGCGCCACCACCAGGTTGAAGGCCGAGGAGTACTGCTCGGCGGCTTGCTGGTTGGTGTCCACGGTCTGCTGGGTGTTGATCTCCAGCAAGCGGTTGAGCACGGTGTTCATGGCTTCGGAGTTGTTCAGCAGTTCGGTGTTGAGCAAGTTGCGCAGCTCATCCACCTGATTGTTGCGCGACAGGCTCTTCATCCGCTCTTCGATCTGCCGGTACTGGCCCAGCAGTTGGAGGTACTGCTCGTAGGCGGATTTTTCTTCCGGGCTGGTGATGAATTTTTCGTAGATGACCTGGGCGGCGCGGATCTGCTGGTTGCGCATTTCCAGCAGTTCGATGGTCTTTTGCTGCACGTCCGGCTCACGGTTCACCAGCAAGCGGTAGGACAGCACCCGCAGGCGCAGGGTCAACTGGGTGAATTCGTCGAGGCTCTTGATGCTTGGCACGCTGCTCGACGTGATGTCTTCGGCGGCGCCGCGGATCTTGCTCATCTGGTTCAGGGCGAACACCCCGAGGATCAGCATCAAGCCGCCGATCATGGCGAAGCCGAGGAAGGCCCGCGGAGCGATATTCATATTACGAAGGGACATGGTAGGTACCAAAAAGGGCGCATCCGTGCGGGGCTTGAGACTGACTCTACCGTGACTTATCGGTCGTACGACTAAAGTCTTGAGTCTCGCCGTGGATTAAGCCTGTCCGGTACCTGCCTGCTGGGGTGCCTTGAACGCCACCCTCACCAGCCCCCACCGCTCAACGGCGGGAGCTGGAGCAGGGCGCAAGGGCTTCAGAGCTTGAATCGGGTGACCAGGTTGCTCAGGTCGACCGCCAGGCGTGACAGCTCGCTGCTGGCGGCCTGGGTCTGGTTGGCGCCGGTGGTGGACTGTACCGACAGGTCGCGGATGTTCACCAGGTTGCGGTCCACTTCACGGGCCACCTGGGCCTGTTCTTCAGCGGCGCTGGCGATCACCAGGTTGCGTTCGTTGATTTCGCTGATGGCGCTGTTGATGGTGTCCAGGGACTGGCCGGCCCCCCGGGCGATGCTCAGGGTCGATTCGGCGCGTTCGGTGCTGTTGCGCATGGAG
>NZ_VYKE01000374.1:0-1363 GCF_032424515.1 Pseudomonas sp. JV245A | reverse complement strand
GGGCTGTCCTGGCTGAGCAGTTGCAGGCTGGCGCCGGCCACCAGCAGCAGGCCGAGGGCACTGAGCAGGCGGCCACGCAGAGGCGGCAAGGGCGCATCCAGCGCAGCCTTCAGGGGCTTGCGCAGGGCCAGGCTCAGGGCGATTGCCGCCAGGGCCAGCAGGCTCATGTACAGGCCGATCGGGTAGGACTCGAGAATGTTGTTGAGAACCTCGTCGGAGTACACCAGGTAATCGACGGCGATGAAGTTGAAGCGCACGCCGAACTCATCCCAGAACAGCCACTCCGCCACGGCCGTGAACAGCATGGCGAACAGGCTCAGGCTGAACAGGCCCTGCAACAGCCAGCGGTGGCCGCGTCGACGCCACAGGGCGGGTGGGCAAAGCACCAGGTACAGGCCCAGGGGCAGGGCGGCATAGGCCAGGAAACCCAGGTCGTAGAGCAGGCCGACGCCAAATAGCGGCAGCCAGCCGCTACCGGCTTCGTCGAGGTGGGTGAGCAGCAAAATGCCGCGGGTCAGCAGGAAAATCGCCAGCCAGGTGCTGGTCAGCAGCAGCACGAAACGCGCCGGAGCTGTCTTGAGAAGATCCATCAGAGGGTGTTCCTTGGGGGCAAATGGCCCGCAGTCTGAGGTTGTCCCTGTAGTCAGCTTGTGAACCGCTGGTGAAAATATTGTTAAGCCCCCAGGCTCGGGAAAACTCTGCCAGGCACCGGCCGACAAGGCTGGCGGCGAGCCGGACTTGGCCTTAAGCTGCGCGAGCCAAGATGGCCGTAACCCTGTACGGAGAGAGTGCCGATGCGAATTCTACTGGTTGAAGACAACCGCGATATTCTCGCCAACCTGGCTGACTACCTGGGGCTCAAGGGCTATACCGTGGATTGCGCCCAGGATGGCCTGTCCGGGTTGCACCTGGCGGCCACCGAGCATTACGACCTGATCGTGCTCGATATCATGCTGCCGGGAATCGATGGCTATACCCTGTGCAAGCGCCTGCGCGAAGACGCCCGGCGTGATACTCCGGTGATCATGCTCACCGCCCGCGATCAGCTCGACGACCGCCTCCAGGGCTTCAAGTCCGGGGCGGATGACTACCTGCTCAAACCCTTCGCTCTCTCGGAACTGGCGGCGCGTATCGAGGCGGTGATGCGCCGTTCCCAGGGTGGTGGCCGTCGGTCGCTGCAGGTTGGCGACCTGAGCTACGACCTCGATACCCTGGAGGTCACCCGCGAAGGCCGCTTGCTCAAGCTCAACCCCGTGGGCCTCAAGCTGCTGGCGGTGCTGATGCAGAAAAGCCCCCATGTACTGCGTCGGGAGATCCTCGAAGAAGCCCTGTGGGGCGACGATTGCCCGGACAGCGACAGCCT
>NZ_VYKE01000373.1:0-1364 GCF_032424515.1 Pseudomonas sp. JV245A | reverse complement strand
ACCGGGACGCCAGCTTCGACTATCGGGCCATGGCCCGCGACCTCAAGGACCGCAACCCGCAGCTGGAGTGGGTGGTAGTCGCCGGCGAGGCCGAGGAATTCACGGCCTTGCACAGCCTGTATGAGCCGGCGCCTGCGCGCACCTTCCTGCCCCCCAGCGCCGACGCGGTGGCCTGTTTCCAGCTCTCCGGCGGCTCCACCGGGGTGCCCAAGCTGATCCCGCGCCGGCACCACGAATACCTCTACAACCTGCGGGCCAGTGCCGAGCGCTGTGGCCTGTCCGAGGCCAGCGTGTACCTGGTGGCGCTGCCCATGGCGCACAACTTTCCCATGTGCTGCCCAGGGTTCATCGGCACCTTTTCGGTGGGCGGGCGGGTGGTGCTGAGCCCCTCGCCGAGCCCGGAAGTCTGCTTCGAACTGATCGAGCGCCAGGGGGTGACCCACACCGCGCTGGTGCCGCCCCTGGCCCTGGTCTGGCTGGAAGCGGCCCAGGCCCGTGGGCGTGGCCTGGCGCCGTTGCAACTGCTGCAAGTGGGCGGCGCCAAACTCAGCTACGAGGCCGCAAGGCGCATCGAACCGGTGCTCGGCTGCCGCCTGCAGCAGGTGTTCGGCATGGCCGAGGGGCTGATCTGCTACACCGACCCCGAGGACCCGCCACAGCGGGTGCTGCACACCCAGGGCCGGCCGCTGTCGCCGGCGGACGAAATTCGTGTGGTGGACGAGCATGAGCAACCGGTGCCGGTGGGGCAGGTGGGGCAGTTGCTGACCCGCGGCCCCTACACCATCCGCGGTTACTACCGTTACCCCGAGCACAACGCCCAGGCCTTCACGGCCGATGGTTTCTACCGCACCGGCGACCGGGTCATGCTCACCGCCGACGGCTACCTGATGGTGGAAGGGCGCGACAAGGACCTGATCAACCGCGGGGGCGAAAAGATCGCTGCCGAAGAAGTGGAAAACCTGCTGCTCAGCCACCCGGCGGTGGCCGACATCGCCCTGGTGGCGATGCCTGATGCCTTCCTGGGCGAACGCACCTGCGCCTTCGTCATCCCCCGCGGCACCGCGCCCCGGGCCCCGGAACTGCTGCGTCACCTAAGGGCCCAGGGCCTGGCGGCGTTCAAGCTGCCGGACCGCTTCGAGTTCATCCCGGCCTTCCCCCAGACCGGGGTCGGCAAGGTCAGCCGCAAGCACCTGCGCGAGGCGATCCAGGCCCTGTACTTCGGCGCCCAGGCCGAACCCCTGGAGGGAAGTGGCGCCCGTGGCTGAACGACAAGGACTTTGCGACCTGTTGCACCCGGTGCGCGGGCGCCTGCTGGCGGCCATGCTGCTGCAGGCCCTGGCGGCGCTGGTGGGGCTGTTGCCGTT
>NZ_VYKE01000372.1:0-1397 GCF_032424515.1 Pseudomonas sp. JV245A | reverse complement strand
GGCCTCTTCGCCGGCAAGCCGGTTCCTACGGGTCGATAGAGGGGGCGCAGGTAGATGAGCGAAGACAACATCAAGCGTCGGGCCAAGGGCCTGGATCGGGCGTTCGATATTCTCGATTTCCTCAAGGAGGTCGGCCAGCCGTTGCGGCCCAACGATATCGCCAAGGGCATTGGCGGCCCCAAGTCCACGGTCTATGAGTTGGTGGCTTCCCTGCTGGAGCGGCGGGTACTGGAACCGGTGGGCCAGGAGGGGCATGTGTACCTGGGCCGCCAGTTGTACTTTCTCGGCCAGGCCCATTTGCGCCATTTCGACCTGAGCCGCGAGGCCGATCAGGCCTTGCAGGAAATCGTCCGCCAGACCCAGGAAACCGCGCAGATGTGCCTGCTCAACGGGCGCAAATACACGGTGGCGCTGATGAAGGAGGGCGAGCGGCACTTCCGCATTTCCTCGAATATCGGCGAGAACGCGCCGATTCCCTGGACCGCTTCCGGGCGGTTGCTGTTGGGGCATTTGAGCGATGGGCAGATTGTCGACCTGATCGATGAACGGGACTTCGTTCTGCCCGACGGTGAGCGTCTGCCCTTGGAGACGTTTCTCAAGCAAATCCGCCAGGCCACCGAGGATGGGTTCTTTTCCTTCGACAGCGTGGCCGACACCTTTACCCATTGTTTTGCCGCACCGGTGCGCGATGAGCACGGCGTGTGCATCTGCACGCTCTGCATCGTCGCGCCCAGGGCCGATGCCCAGCGCAATTACCAGCAATATCGCCGGGTGCTGATCGACAGCGCCAACCGTCTGGCCCGGCGTATCAACGATTGATGACTGTTTCGCGGCTGTGCGCAGCTGCCTTGATAAGGAGTGCCAAGATGTCTTCCGTATTGAACCTGCCACTGGTGGAAAAGGGCGCCGCTGCCCAGGGCGCGAGCCTGTTGCAAGACGTCAGCCTGCCGGCCCTGGTGCTGCACCGCGAGGCCCTGGAACACAACATCCGCTGGATGCAGAAGTTCGTCAGTGACAGCGGTGCCGAGCTGGCGCCCCACGGCAAGACCAGCATGATGCCCGCGCTGTTTCAGCGGCAGTTGGACGCCGGCGCCTGGGGCATCACCCTGGCCACTGCGGTACAGACTCGCGCTGCCTATGCCCATGGCGCGCGCCGGGTGTTGATGGCCAACCAGTTGGTGGGGGTGCCGAACATGGCGCTGATCGCCGAGCTGCTGGCGGACCCGGATTTCGATTTCTATTGCATGGTCGATCACCCGGACAGCGTCGCCGACCTGGGGGCGTTTTTCGCCCAGCGTGGGGTCACGCTCAAGGTGATGATCGAGTACGGCGTGGTCGGTGGGCGTTGCGGTTGCCGCACCGAGCAGGAGGTGCTGGCCCTGGCCAAGGCGATCCAG
>NZ_VYKE01000371.1:0-1405 GCF_032424515.1 Pseudomonas sp. JV245A | reverse complement strand
GCCCGCCGACAGTGACCCCTCGACCACCTCCACTGACCTGCGCGCCGCCGTCGAGCGTCTGCTGGCCGGCCTGCCCGACGTGCAGCAACTGAGCAACCCGCGCGGCGTGGCCCAGGCCTTGCTGGGCAGCGGCCTGTTCCTGGAAGCCCGGCTGCTGGCCGGGGCCAACCCGGGGCAGGTGCCGGACATGAAGGCCGACCTGTTGCGCCTGATCGCCCAGCTGACCCCGGGCCTGCCCTCCTCCACCAGCTTCAACGCCATCCTGGCCGCCAACACCCTGGCCCAGTCGCTGCCCAGCTTCGTGCGCAGCGCCCTGGGTACCCTCGGCCAGGTCAGCGCCAAGGCTTCGCCCACCGGCTTTCCATTGCCGGAACGGTTGCTGCAGAGCCTGGAAGGCGAAGGTGACCTGGAACAACTGCTGCGCCTGGCCGCCGCGGCCGTATCGCGTTTGCAGAGCCATCAACTGTCGAGCCTGGAGCAAAGCGGCCTGACCGACGATGGCCGGCTGTTGAGTACCTGGCAGTTGGAAATCCCCATGCGCAACCTGCAGGACATCGTGCCCTTGCAGGTCAAGCTGCAGCGCGAAGAGGCGCCGGAACCGGAGCCGGAACACAAACGCGAGGAACGTGAGCCCAAGCAGGCCCTGTGGCGGGTCGACCTGGCCTTCGACCTGGAGCCTCTGGGCCCGCTGCAAGTCCAGGCACAGCTGATCCAGGGCCGGCTGTCCAGCCAGCTCTGGGCCGAGCGCCCCTATACGGCGAGCCTGATTGAAAGCCACCTGGGCAACCTGCGCGAACGCCTGCTGGCCTCGGGACTGAATGTCGGCGACCTGGATTGCCACCTCGGCACTCCGCCCCAGGGCCCGCAAACCCGATTGGAACAACGCTGGGTGGACGAAACCGCATGAAGCACTCTCCGCCACCACGCCAGGCCATCGCCCTTAAATACGATGGCCAGCAAGCTCCGACCCTCACCGCCAAGGGCGATGACGAACTGGCCGAAGCCATCCTGAAGATTGCCCGGGACTATGAAGTACCGATCTACGAGAACGCCGAGCTGGTGAAGCTACTGGCGCGACTGGAACTGGGCGAGAGCATTCCGCCGGAGCTGTACCGGACCATCGCCGAGATCATCGCCTTCGCCTGGAACCTCAAGGGCAAGTTCCCGGCGGGGCATGATCCGCAACGGGCGGAACTGGAGAAGGACGTCACCGAACGCGGCGACGATTACTGATACAGCCCGGCCGCATGAGGGCCCCAGGGGCCTTTTTGCAGCGGGCGTTCGCGGCTACATCAGCCTTTGTGCAGCTTGCTGACCAGCTCCGCTTCGGCCTGGGTGAGGCCGCAGGACTGGGTCAGCTCGTCGACGCTGGCACCCATGCCCACCAGGCGCGCGGCCTGGGCGA
>NZ_VYKE01000370.1:0-1422 GCF_032424515.1 Pseudomonas sp. JV245A | reverse complement strand
CATAGCGGCGTGTGCAACAGGCCGCGCCCGGCCAGGGCATTGGCCAGCAGCAGGTCGTAATTGTCACTGCGCAGGCGTGGTGCCTGGGGCTGGGGCAGGCTCAGGCGCTGGCCGTCGCGCTCGACCCACCAGAACTCCCGGCTGAGCAAGGGGTGGCGATACAACAGCCATTCATGTTCTTCGAGGGTCTGCGGGGTCACCGGCCGGCCCTTGCGCGCCAGGTAGGCCGGGCTGGCGCACAGGGCCAGGCGGTTGCTTCCGACCACCCGGGCAATCAGCCCCGGCAGGTCGTCATGGCCTTCGCGCAGGGCCAGGTCGTAGCCGCTTTCCAGCAGGTTGACGAACTCATCGCACAGGTCCACTTGCAGATTGATCTGCGGGTACTGCTCAAGAAAACCACCACACACCTGATCCAGGAATGCCTGGCCGTAGGCCAGCGGCGCGGTGACCTTGAGGTTGCCGCGCAGACCGTGCTGCAGCTGCTCCACCTCCTCGCCCACCTCTTCCAGCCGCTGCAGCACCTGGCGCGCGGTCTCCAGGTAGAGCCGGCCGATTTCGGTGAGCACGATGCGCCGGGTACTGCGCTCGAACAAGCGCGAACCCAGCTCGGCCTCCAGGTGGTTGACCGCCTTGGTCAGGGCCGAGGGGGTCTTGCCCAACTGCTCCGCCGCCCGGCTGAAACTGCCCAGCTGGGCGGTGACCACGAACATCTTCAAGGCATTCAACTTGTCCATGGTTTTTCCACCCAGGCAAAAATGTTTTTCGTGAAGCAGCCGTTCTGCCCGCTGCGGGCAGTCCCTAAGCTGGCGATCAGACGCAATAACAAGGAAATGTTCAATGAAAAGATTGACCCCCACGCTGTTACTGGCCGCCATGAGTTTTGCCTCGTTGGAAGCCATGGCCGCCGCCGACCTGGTGCTGCTCAACGGCCAGGTGTTCACCGCCGACCGCGCCCAGCCCAAGGTCCAGGCCCTGGCGGTGGAGAACGGCAAGGTCCTGCAAGCCGGCAGCGATACGCAGATCAAGGCACTGATCGACAGCCACACCCGGGTCGTCGACCTGGGCGGCAAGACCCTGATGCCGGGCCTGATCGACACCCACTCCCACGCGATCTTCGGTGGCCTGGAAATGACCAGCGCCAACCTGCAGGACGAGGTGGTCAGCCTCGACGAACTGGAAAAACGCCTGCGCGCCTGGCGTGACGACGGCAGTGCCCGGCATGCCGACGTGCTCAGCATCGCCGGCATGAGCTCGGCCTACTGGGCCCAGGCCCAGGCCCTGGGCCAGCGCTTCAACCAGGGTGAATGGGCCAGGGTACCGGTGGTGTTCACCGGCAGCGATCACCATACCGCCTGGGCCAATGACTTCATGCTCCAGCGCGCCGGCATCGACGCCGCCCTGCTCAAGAGCCTGCCCGAGGCC
>NZ_VYKE01000369.1:0-1450 GCF_032424515.1 Pseudomonas sp. JV245A | reverse complement strand
TCGCAGCCTGCGGCAGCGGCTACAGGGGTGGTGTTGAATGGGATGGACTTCATAGGGATTCCTCGCCGTCTTCTTCCTGCAGCGCGTGCAGTTGCAGCGTGTTCTGGGTCAGGGCACCGCGCGCCGCCTGCTCCTGTTGCAGCAGGCGCTGGGCTTCGGCGCGCTGGCCGGGGGGCAGTTGTTGATCCAGCTGCTGGGCCAGTTCGTTGGCCTGTGGGGTGTCCTGGGCCTTGGCCAACTGGCTGAAGACGTAGGCGTTGACCGGGTTGGGCGCGGTGCCGCGGCCCTGGGAAAACAGCTGGGCAATGGCGAAGTCGGCGCTGTTCTGGCCGTTGCGGGCAGCCGTCAGCAGGTGGTCCAGGGCTTTTTGCGGGTACACCTGGCCCAGATAGCCACGGCGGTAGATCTGCCCTAGGTAGTAGTCGGCGGCGACTTCGCGGCCCACGGCTTTCTGGAAGTGCGCCTCGGCCACCTTGGCGTCCGCCGGCACCCACTTGCCTTCGTAGTAGAGCTTGCCCAGCAGCAGTTCGGCCCGGGGCTGGTCGGCGGCGCGGCCGTTCTCCAGGTATTCCATCATCTTGTCGACGTCACCCAGCTCGGGGAAGTCGTAGAGCAGTTGCGCCAGGCTGACCCAGGAGGCCGGGTAGCCGGGGGCGACCTGTTCCAGCAAGGCCTGGGCGGTCTTTTCGTCCGGCTTGCCAAGACTGGCATCGCCCAGTACCCGGGCCACGCTGTCGACCCGCTGGGCACTGACGCTGCCACGGCTGTAGCCGGCCTGCAGTCGCTTGATCAGCTCGGCCTGCTGTTCTGGCTGGCCGCGTTTCTGGTAGACGGTGGCCAGCTCGACGTAGCAGATGTCGGTGCTGTCGAGGGCGGCCTTGCAGATGCTTTCCACCTGGTCCAGGTGCTGGTCGTAGGTGCCCTGGGTGCGGTACAGCAGGACCTGGGCCAGACCGGCTTCCGGATAGCCGGCGGCGCGCCATTGGCTGATCTGCTGCTGGGCGTCGACGTTGGGGAAGCTGTGGGGGTATTGCAGGTACAGCATCGCCAGGGGGATCAGGGTGTTGCCTTCGCCATTGGCAAAGGCTTTCTTCAGCAGGCCTTCGGCTTCGTGCTGCTCGGCCTCGCTGGAGCCGGGCTTGGCCACCAGCAGGCGCCCCAGGCGCGCCTGGGCACGGGGCGAGGTGTCGGCTGCGGCGCGGTAGGTGGCCTCGGCCTGCTTGATCTGCGCCGGGTCGCGGCTTTCCACCTGAATGTCGGCCAGGCCCACTTGCGCTTCGCTGTAGCCCAGGTCTGCCAGTTGGCGGTAGTTCTGCTGGGCCAGGGCGGTGTCGCCGCGCTTCAGGGCCTCGTTGGCCAGGCGCTGGTCCGGCAGGCCGGCGCAACCGGCCAGGGCCAGCGCCGCGACCAAAGGCAATACCGAACCCTGTAGCCGCTGCCGCAGGCTGCG